>JAZRXQ010000033.1:0-2050 GCA_045600305.1 Lachnospiraceae bacterium | reverse complement strand
CTCCTTCACACAAAGTACCTTGTCTGATATACCACTTATAATGTACTTCTCATGCTGTCCCATAAAAATACCTACTCAACCAACTACGATTTTAGCCATAGTCCATCTACTGAATGAGCATCACATCCATAAATTACATCTACGCAGTCAGGCACTAAATTCCAAAACGATTTCTTCTCTGTAATCGTTATATTGTGTTCCAGCAAAACACCTCTCTTAGAGCATTCAGCTATAAGTTCTTTTCAATCTTTAGCTTTGGATTGATCTGTCGCTTTACCTTATTTATTGTCTGAAGCAACTGCTCCAAACCTTTTGCTGGTAAGTAAGCTGCCTGTACTGGGACAACCACATTATCTGCAGCTGCCAAAGCATTGATTGTCAGCATACCAAGTGAAGGCATGCAGTCCAAAAGAATCACATCATAATCCTTATTCACAGTATCAATGTACTGCTTTAAGATGCTCTCCCTGCTCATTGCATTTACCAGACTCACCTCAAGTCCTGACAGTGAAATGTTAGCAGGCATTAGGTCAACACCTTCCGCATGGTGAAGTATTCCCTCACCAGGTGCAATAGGCTCTTCCATCATTACCTTGCTCATCATGTCAGTGAGTGTCACGTCCAAATCATCTGGTCTTGGATGACCAAGTGCTATTGTCAGTGAAGCCTGTGGATCAGTATCAATAAGTAAAACCTTTTTACCCTCAGCTGCTAGTCCAACTCCAAGGTTTTCACAAGTAGTTGTTTTACCTGTACCACCCTTTTGGTTAACTACAGCTATCGTCGTAGCTCTTCGACTCAAATTTTCACCTCTTTCTAAATACGCCCTTCTGCCATATCATTGTTTACGAGTGCCGTAAAATAAGCACCCATAGTTAACGGAGCATTATACAGTGAAGACAATAAATATCCTTTTACATTCTTCACCTTAGTTGTGTTTTTCCTGAAGCATTCAAGCACATAAGATAAGTGGCTACCATTAACCTTCATTAACTGACTCTTTACTACCGCTGCCGGTTTGTAATCGCCTGCAACCATAATCCTCGCTTGACCCGAACAAATAGTATCAACCATAATTGCTATCATTTCATCGATTAAATCCTTTTCATAAGGACAGTCATGAATCAATATTTCATAATCCACTTTCTCTCTGATATAGCGTAATGTGGCTTCCCTCTCATCCATCCCATCAGATTCCTCTGATAAGATAAGATTGGTATTACTAAATTCAGTATTATTAAACTCTATATTATTAGTCCGCATTTTTTGAGGTTCTTGACCCTCAGAAATTAATGAACTAGAACCTTCAATTTTGAGGTTCTTGAACTTCATATTTTGAGGACTGTGGATAAAGTTCTTTACGTAGATTTGGCTTGGCTTTCCCTGACCTTTTCTGATTCTCTCAATTAGGCCTGCCTTGTGTTCCAGCTCGTTCATTAGCTTCATAGCCTTATTCTCACTGCATGAAAGAGCATTCATAACACTCTTTAATGTGCATATGATATAGACTCTTCCATACTCATCTACCCAACCATTCCTGGCTGAAAGATTCATACGGTCCAGCATTATTCCATAGAGAATTTTGGCTTCAGGTGAAATCCCTGAAAAGTGCTCCTCAGTGAAGAGCACTTTGGGAATCCTGTAAAAAGCATAAGTGTCTGCTTCAGGGCCATAGTAATAATCAAATTCCATGACAACAGCCCTTAGAACAGCCTTTTTTCTGAGGCTTTTTCCGAAATACATTGCTACTGATACTAAAAGGGCATCTGGTTAACTCGCAAAAACGATACTTCCATGTCGGACGATAGTGTACACAATCACGGCAGCCCTTAGGCTTGCTATGTGTAGGATTTGTAGGAGGCTGTGTCATAAGATAAAACAACTTTTTCTGCTGATAATATCCCATTATTCAATACCTCCTTCTCCTAAAGGCTTCTTGGTGCACCAGCCTATGCAAGGCTGATGCATTCCATAACAACATCCAGTACATGGTGTAATCTTTGGCTCCACTGGCTTAAGAAGGTAATAACAGCGTTCCTCCGTGAGTACG
>JAZRXQ010000032.1:0-5734 GCA_045600305.1 Lachnospiraceae bacterium | reverse complement strand
ATAGAGAAAGTAAATAATAATGAAAAAAGGATTAAAAATACATGGCGTAGGATACTACGTTCCACCCAAGGTGGTCACCAATGATGACATTGCCAAGATTGTGGATACCAATGACGAGTGGATTAGAACTCGTAGCGGTATTAGAGAAAGACACTTTGCAGAAGAAGGCGTTATGAACGCCGATATGGCAGAGGCTGCTGCAAAAAAGGCAATAGAATCTGTAGTTACCTTTAGGGGAGAGACTTCCGTCAAGGACTTTGATGTGTCAGAAATCGGATTGGTTCTCGTAGGTACATTTACTCCCGACTGTTATTCACCTAGTGTCGCATCTGCCTTACAGGGTAGATTAGGACTTCCTTCGCATACCATGGTTATGGATATAAGCGGTGGTTGTACAGGATATTTACTTGCACTTAAGACTGCGCATGCTTTACTTCAGACTCTTGATTGTAAATATGCTTTGGTTATTGGATCAGAGCTTATTTATCCCAGACTTGATTGGAATGACAGATCTAGCTGCATTCTCTTTGGAGATGGAGCAGGTGCATCTATCGTTTCCTTATCAGAGGATGACGAGCTTGTATTTGAGGATTCAATTGCTCACAAGGGTGATGAGAAGGTTATCCATGTAGATACATTGGGTGAGGATGCAGGTCTTATTCGTATTGAGGGACAGGCAGTATATAAGTTTGCAGTTAGTAATGTCCCTGGAATTATACAAGAGGCTATGGACAAGGCGGGCTGGACACCAGAGGATATAGATTTATATATCCTTCATCAGGCAAATGTCAGAATTATTCAGGGTGTTGCCAAGCATTTTGGACAGCCCATGGACAAGTTCTTTGTCAATGCAGACAAATATGCCAATACATCAGCAGCAAGTATTGCTATAGCAATGGCTGATGCAACAGAGCAGGGACTTCTCAAGCCTGGAATGAAGGTTTTATTATCGGGATTTGGCGCTGGACTTATTTACGGCGCAATTTGTATGGAGATATAAAATGAAGCTTACAGAACTTTTAGGAATAAAATATCCAGTGATTCAGGGTGGTATGGCTAATATCGCTACAGGAGAGTTCGCTGCAGCAATATCCAACGCAGGAGCATTAGGACTCATTGCATCAGGAGCTTGGGATCACAATAGAATTAGAGAAGAGATTCACAAGTGCAGAGAACTCACAGACAAGCCTTTTGGTGTTAATCTCATGCTTATGAATCCTGATGCCGATGCGATTGCAGAGATGCTTGCAGAGGAGAAGGTAAAGGTTATCACAACAGGTGCTGGTAGCCCTGAAAAGTATATGAAATTATGGAAGCCTGCTGGAATCATGGTTATTCCCGTAGTTGCTTCTGTTGCATTAGCAAAGAGAATGGTTCGTTCTGGAGCTGATGCTATCATTGCCGAGGGTGGCGAGAGTGGTGGTCATGTCGGGGAGATGACTACAATGGCACTTGTTCCTCAGGTTAAGGATGCAGTAGAGGTTCCTGTTATTGCAGCTGGTGGTATAGCAGATGGACGTCAGATGGCTGCTGCTGCAATGCTTGGAGCAGATGGAATCCAGATCGGAACCTGTCTTCTTGTATCAGAAGAGTGCCCTATTCACGAGAACTACAAGGCAGCTCTTATCAAGGCCAAGGATAACAGTACAGTTGTCACAGGTAGAAGCTTAGGTGCACCCGTTCGTATTATCAAGAATCAGATGGCCAAGGAGTACCTCACACTTGAGGCTCAGGGCGTTTCAAGAGAAGAGCTTGAAAAGGTAACAGTTGGTGGACTTCGTAGAGCTGTTGTAGATGGTGACGTACAGACTGGTTCTGTTATGGCTGGTCAGGTTTGTGGACAGCTTAAAGAGGTTGAGCCTGCCAAGGTTATTATAGAGAGAATGGTCAATGATGCTGCCAAGGTATTAGCGGCTGCCGCTGATATCAAGGTTTTATAGGGGTAGGTGTCAAATGAGCGAAAATAGACCAATAGCTTTTGTCACAGGTGCAAGCCGTGGAATAGGTAAAGCAATCTGTGTGAAATTAGCTGAAAATGGATTTGATATAGCTGCGTGTTGCTCTTCAAGGGTTGAGAGTCTAAATGATACCTTAGAGGCTTGTAAGTCTGCTGGTGCTAATGCAGTAGGATATTCTTGCGATGTCAAGGATCTTGCAATGGTTACAGCACTCGTGGATACTATCAACAAGGAGCAGGGACCAATTAAGGTACTTGTCAATAATGCAGGTATCACAAGAGACAAGCTCATAATTCAGATGACAGAAGAGGATTATGATGCAGTGCTTGATACCAATCTTAAGGGTGCATTCAATTGTATAAAAGCAGTTGTTAGACCAATGATGAAAGCAAAGGGTGGAAGTATAATCAATATTTCCAGCGTAGTTGGAATCATGGGCAATGCTGGTCAGGCCAATTATGCTGCTTCTAAAGCAGGACTTATAGGACTTACTAAATCTATTGCCAAGGAATATGGATCAAAGGGTATTAGAGCTAACGCTGTTGCACCTGGATTTGTTGAGACAGAGATGACAGCAGAATTATCTGATGATGTTAAGAAGGGCTGGATGGATATTATACCTCTTAAGAGGGCTGCATCTACAGAGGACGTAGCTGAGACGGTAGCATTTTTAGCATCAGAAAAGGCATCATACATTACAGGACAGGTTATCGCCGTTGATGGCGGATTATCTATGTAATGATTTTGAAAAAAATTATTACATAGATAGCGACAAAGCTCAAACGAAGTGAGATTTGGAGCGATTCTCAGCCAAGTAAAATTATGAGAGATCAGCCAACTAAATTTTGGAGAAAAAATAATGGAAAAACGAAGAGTTGTTGTTACAGGACTTGGAACAATCAATCCAATAGGAAATAACATAGAAGAGACATGGGAAGCAGTCAAGGCTGGCAAGTGTGGAGTTAATATGCTTCAGGCTTTTGATATTCCTGATTTTCCTATCAAGGTTGCTGCCGAGGTAAAGTGCGACACAGTAGACGAGCAGATTGGAGTAAAAGAAGCTAAGCGTATGGATAGATACACTAAGCTTGCGCTTATTGCTGCCAAGGAAGCTGTTGAAGATAGTGGAATAGATATTGAAAAAGAAGATGCATATCGTTGTGGAGTAATCGTTTCATCTGGTATCGGTGGACTTGCTACAATAGAGGAAGAGCAGTGCAGAGGTATGGACAGAGGCTTTGAGAAGGTTTCGCCCTTCTTTATTCCCTCATGCATTAGTAACATGGCTGCGGGACGTATAGCAATTAATCACGGCTTTAAGGGTATTGCCACCTCAATAGTTACAGCATGTGCGAGCTCTAATAATGCCATTGGAGAGGCTTTCCACAGAATCCGTGATGGATATGAAGAGGTTATGCTTTGTGGTGGTGCAGAGAGTACAGTTACACCTCTTGCAGTAGGTGGATTTGCATCTATGAAGGCTCTTAATAAAACAGATGATCCTAGCCGTGCATCAATTCCTTTTGACGCAGAGCGTGCAGGCTTTGTACTTGGAGAAGGCTCTGGAATTCTTATTATTGAGGAATTAGAGCATGCCAAGGCTAGAGGAGCCAAGATTTATTTTGAGATAGTTGGATACGGAGCAAATTGCGACGCATATCATATTACAGCACCTAATCCCGAGGGAGATGCTGCTGCAAAATGTATGGAGATAGCTGTTAAGGACGCAGGAATCCTTCCTACTGATATTGATTATATCAATGCACATGGTACATCGACACATCTTAACGATGATTGTGAGACCAAGGCTATCAAGAAGGCCTTTGGAGATCATGCATACAAGCTTATGGTTTCATCTACCAAGTCTATGACAGGTCACCTTTTAGGTGGAGCTGGTGCAGTAGAGGCTATTATATCTGGTTTGGGTCTTAAGAATTCATTCGTACCTCCCACAATCGGCTACAAGACTCCTGACCCCGAGCTTGACCTCGATTATGTACCTAACGAGGGTAGAAACTGCGATATCAAGTACGCACTTTCTAATGCGCTTGGATTCGGTGGACATAATGCATGTGTAGTAATGAAGAAATACGAGGAGGCATAAGATGACACTTACATCAGACGAGATTCAGAAAATACTTCCTCACAGATATCCTTTTCTTTTAGTAGACCGCATTTTAGAGTGTGAGCCTGGAAAATATGCAAAGGGAATCAAGTGTGTTACTGCCAATGAGATGCAGTATCTTGGACATTTCCCTGGATATGCTGTTATGCCAGGAGTACTTATTGTTGAGGCTCTTGCGCAGACTGGTGCGGTTGCAGTTTTATCAGAAGAGGAAAATAAAGGTAAGTTGGCACTTTTTAGAGGAATTGACAAGTGCAAGTTTAAAAAGCAGGTTACACCTGGAGATACTTTAGAGCTTTCCGTTGAGATGACAAAGAGAATGGGACCTATGGGTTACGCCAAAGCAGAGGCTAAAATCGATGGAAAGATAGCTTGCCAGTGCGAGATTTCTTTTGTAATAGGTGAAGCATAATGGTGCTTGAAGAAGTGATTTCAGAAGTATATACCAAATTTAAATTACATTTTTATAAGAACGTGTTTGAGAAGATTAAAAACAGAGAGACATCACTGACTACAGTTGAGCTCTTCTGTGTGGAGATTATCCATGCACTGGGAGAGCCTACGGTCAATGAATTTGCAAACTACATAGGCGTATCATCACCTAATGCAGCATACAAGATAGCTAGCCTGCTCCAAAAGGGATACATTGAAAAGATTCAGTCTACCACAGACAGACGAGAGTATCACCTCAAGGTGACAGACAAGTTTTATCACTACTATAATCTGAGTGATGAATATGTAAAAAAGGTATGCGACAGAGCAGAGAAGCGTTTTGCTCCAGAGGATGTTCAAAAGCTTCGAGAGATGATGACTATAATCTCACACGAGATGATGGAAGAGGTCGCTATAGCGGGTGCTGCTAACTAAGTAGTATACTTTATTAAAGATTTGTTAAAGAGCCGAGAAATTGGCTCTTTTTTGTTTTATTTAAAAATGAAATATGCTATATTGGTTTAATGTATAGACCTTGATAATGCGCATGGTGTGTTTATGTGTGATTCAAGGATTATTTACTAGGAGAAGTGAATATGACGTGGGATTTTTTGTTCTTTGCCAATAGTGCATTATTTGGCGTAGGACTTGCGATGGATGCCTTTTCAGTATCTATAGCCAATGGCCTCAAGGATAACCGTATGAGAGTAGGCAGGATGTGCCTTATCGCTGGCACCTTTGGCTTCTTTCAGGCGGCAATGCCAATGATAGGCTGGGTATGTGTCCATACTATAGCAAGTGTTTTTGAACCCTTTCAGATGTTTATCCCCTGGATAGCGTTGGCGTTACTTTTATTCCTTGGCATCAAGATGATTGTCGAGGGTGCTAAGGGAGAGGAAGAGGATGTTAAGACGGGACTTTCCTTTGGTGCTCTTATGGTTCAGGGTGTGGCGACATCAATAGATGCGCTGTCGGTTGGATTTACCATAGCTGATCTCGACTGGTTTCCTGCACTAGTAGAGTCACTAATTATATGCGCAGTTACATTTATACTGTGTATGATAGCACTGGTAATAGGGAAAAAGGTCGGCAATAAAATAGGTGGCAAGGCAACTATTGTTGGTGGAATAATACTTATAGCAATTGGATTAGAGATATTTATTAAGGGAGTATTCTTTTAGAAGGACGGAGGTTAATTAGATGGGATATATTGAAGATC
>JAZRXQ010000031.1:0-8446 GCA_045600305.1 Lachnospiraceae bacterium | reverse complement strand
CATATACCTTTTTAGGTAATCTCTCCTGCATGACTGTATCATTGAAGACATTCTCTCCAAAAATCTCAGCCACATTAAGCTTTGTAGTATCGATCATAAAATAATTCCGCTTTAATTTATGGTGATAATGTGATTCCTTTTAAAATGTAAAAAGCGAATGAGGTAATCGCAATGATTACCTCATGTCGCATATTATCTCTTATTATTGCTAAACGCTTACTACGCCTGACCAACAGAACCGAAGAGTTCCATCTTCTCCTTAACTGTAGCTTTGATAGCCTCAAAACCAGGAGCGAGAAGCTTACGAGGATCAAATCCCTTACCCTCAAGGTCCTTACCAGCCTCAACGTACTTTCTTGTAGCTTCCTGGAATGAAAGCTGGCACTCTGTGTTAACGTTGATCTTTGAAACGCCAAGTGAAATAGCCTTCTTAATCATATCTGCAGGGATACCTGTACCACCGTGAAGAACGAGGGGCATAGTTCCTGTCTTAGCCTGGATAGCATCAAGTGTCTCGAATGAAAGTCCTGCCCAGTTCTCGGGATACTTACCATGAATATTACCGATACCAGCAGCGAGCATATCTACTCCAAGGTCTGCAATTGTCTTGCACTCGTCGGGATCTGCACACTCACCCATACCTACAACGCCATCTTCCTCACCACCGATTGATCCAACCTCGCACTCGATTGAGAGACCAAGACCGTGAGCTACGTTAACGAGCTCCTGAGACTTAGCAAGGTTCTCCTCGAAGGGATAGTGTGAACCATCGAACATGATTGAAGTAAATCCAGCCTTGATACACTGATAGCATCCATCATATGTACCGTGATCAAGGTGAAGAGCAACGGGAACTGTGATTCCAAGTGACTCATCCATAGCCTTAACCATAGCTGCTACTGTCTTAAATCCTGTCATGTACTTACCAGCTCCCTCAGATACACCAAGGATAACGGGGCTGTTAAGCTCCTGAGCTGTTAAAAGGATAGCCTTTGTCCACTCAAGGTTGTTGATGTTGAACTGTCCTACTGCGTAGTGACCAGCCTTAGCTTTTTTGAGCATCTCTGCTGCTGAAACTAACATTGTTGATTCCTCCGTAAAAATATTCTTTGTTAATAAAAAACAATTGAAAATAATTTAGCATAATTATGCGTTTTCGTCAATAACTATGCATTTAAGATATTGATAAAACTCTCCACATTATCTGTGATGTTGCCACCAAATACAGCTGAGCCCGCTACAATGATATTAGCACCTGCATCGAGAATTTCCTCTACATTATCCAGCGTTGCCCCACCGTCTATCTCTATATCTGTCTTTAGCCCTCTTTTTTTGATAAGCTCTCTAAGTCTTCTAACCTTGTCAAGCGTATATTTGATAAGCTTTTGTCCCCCAAATCCGGGATTGACAGTCATTATAAGAACCATATCTAGCTCTGGAAGAATATCCTCTATCACAGAGATAGGTGTCGCAGGATTGAGTGCTACTCCTGCCATCATGCCCTTGGATTTTATGTCAGCTATACATGCATCGAGATGCTTACAAGCCTCTGCATGAACTGTAATGATATCAGCCCCGGCAGCTGCAAAGTCTGCAATATATCTCTCCGGCTGCTCTATCATTAGATGAACATCAAATATCTTGTCCGTACATCCCCTGATAGATTTAAGAACTGGTATTCCAAAGGATATATTGGGGACAAACATGCCATCCATCACATCGTAGTGAATATACTGACAGCCAGCGTTATCTGCCTCTGCTATCATCTCTCCAAGTTTAGTAAAATCTGCTGCCAAAATCGACGCCGATAGACAATTCATAATTTTCTCCCTCTGATTTGATGGCTACTCAGCCTGCACGATTCCTATGTTGTACCCTGTAGCATCACAGGTGAGTGATTTGTTTTTATTTGCAGGCTTTATTATCATACCAGCATTTTTTCCTGCTACATATCCTATGTATCTAAACATGTTGTTTGCTATATTGGTTGCACTCTCATTGCCGTTCTCAAGCAATGTCATATTCTCAGTTTTGTAATCTGAAGGAATCTTGAATACACCCTCCATATTACCGCTATTGGTACATCCAGATATAATTCCTATAGCATCATTGTATGCTGCTATTGCACCCATATACTGCTCATATGAAATATATGGCTGATAGCAATTAGGCTTATCTAAGACAGTGTGAGCATAGATACTGACCTTGGACTCGCAGCCAGTAATCCTTCCGTAGTTATTAACTACTAATCCACCACCAAGTATAGATACAGCTCCCAGCTCTGTAGCCTCGTAGTTGAGCCTTATCTGTCCAGCTGCTAGGCTATTCTCTATTAATCCATAGTTGTCATCAACAAGCATTGCACCTTCCTTGGTGCTAAGTAAGCTTCCTTCTATACTGACGTTTGATATAACACCCTTGTTAACGTGCGCAAGAGCTGCACTATGCTTATCCGCACTTGTGCTACAGCGTGTAAACTGGAGATTCATCAAAACTCCATTTTCTCCGATGTATCCGAAAACAGAATTCCAGCCCAGTAGATTTGAAATAATGTACTGCTTGTCACCGGGCTTGCCATTCAAGGTTCCCTCAAAGGGTTCCTCCTCTGTAAACAAAAACGCACCGAAGTTGGATGAATCAAATCTGCCACTCTTGAAGTCTATATCACTGTCGAGCACAAAATTGGCTCCATTGTATTCTTTTATCTTGGCGAACTCATCAACGGATGATACACCATAGGGATTCTCTTTGCTACCATCTCCATTACCAAAAGGAGACACCCCTAGCACCTCTATCTTGTTGGTTGCCAAAAACTCATATTTTCCACTAACAACAGCGTATGAGTACTCACCAGAGCACTTGGTTCCATCTGACTTAAGACCGTCCCACTCAACGGTTTTTTCTACATTCTTTTTTATAGCCCCACAAGTAATTGTGTTAACGACCACATTTTCTGAATCAATAATATTAACTACACTATCATCAAGATTCTGAGTTGCAGTAAAGCTAAGCTTTATCTTGTTTTCACCAGCTATAAAGGATTTTGCATCATTACTTAATTGTGGCTGAACAAATGAAAACTGCGGCTTTATCTCTTTTATATGTACTTTAATGACAGCGATTTCTGAATTTTGGGTATTGGTTATTTTTATAACCTCATCACCCTTTTTTAAAGGTACGAGATTGAGACTTAAATAATCCCCTGTCCACTTGCCCCATTTTGACTCTATAATCTTGGTGGAGGTAAGTTTTTTAGAAACTGTTCCTTTGTCTGTATATCTGATATTGATAGTTGTGGGCTCTGAAATAGTGAGCTCTGAATTATCTACAGATAAGGTATTATTTACCCTAACAAAACACTTCTTCTGTTTCTTGCCAATTGTAGCATAAATATAGGTTTTGCCCTTCTTTTTTGCCTTTACCAATCCTTTGCTGGATACAGTGGCGACTTTTTTATTACCTGATTTCCACTTGACTGTTGTCGAGGGGTTTGAAATGGTAAGTCTAATTGATTCACCCTTTATCAAACTGAGTGTAGTTTTATTAATCGCATTTGCCGCATGAGCATCTATATTGTTCAAAAGCATGCATAATGCGACCGCACAAAAACCTGCTGCTACGAGCTTTATAAGTGCTGAAAACTTTTTCATATTTTACTCCAATATCTTACTCTAAGCTTCTATTCATTGCTGAAATGAGCGCATCTATACTCGCTCTAATAATATCAGCGTCAATTCCTATGCCAAAGAACTGCTTTCCGTCCTCTGCCTGAAGTCCTACGTATGCGATAGCATTTGAATCAGAACCATCCTGCATTGAATGCTCCTCATAGCAGATAACTGAACACTTCTTGCCAAATTTCTCGCAAAGTGCATTGCTAACTGCATCAAGACGTCCATTTCCCTGAGCCTCTACAATGTGCTTGTTGCCATCCATATATACATTAACAGTTGCTGTAATACCGTCCTCTTGACGGAAATGGCAACCCTTTACCTCAAACACAGGCGTATAATTTGCATATCTTTCCATAAAAATGTCTCGAATCTGTGTTGCAGAAAGCTCTGCGTGACTACGATCAGAAACACCCTTAACCGCATAGCCAAAATCCTCACGCATCTTGTAAGGAATCTTGATTCCAAAATTAGCCTCCATGATATAGGCAACGCCGCCCTTGCCGGACTGGCTATTGATACGAATGACATCACTGTCGTAGGTTCGTCCAACATCCTCAGGGTTGATGGGAAGATAGGGCACTGTCCAATGAGAAGGGTCATTAGCCTCTCTATATTTCATACCCTTGGCAATAGCATCCTGATGTGAACCAGAGAAGGCTGCAAAAACAAGCTTGCCACAATAGGGATGTCTATCGTGAATCTTCATCTGTGTGAGTCGCTCGTATACTTCAACAAGCTTTGGCATGTTAGAAAGGTCAAGCTCAGGATTAACTCCCTGTGCATACATATTCATCGCAAGAACCATGATATCTACATTACCGGTTCTCTCGCCGTTACCAAACATTGTTCCCTCTATACGGTCTGCACCTGCCAAGATACCCATCTCAGCGTCTGCTATTCCTGTACCT
The DNA here is from genome assembly GCA_045600305.1 of Lachnospiraceae bacterium. GTDB lineage: Bacteria > Bacillota > Clostridia > Lachnospirales > Lachnospiraceae > JAZRXQ01. Next base: position 3,864 of record JAZRXQ010000031.1, on the reverse strand, counting down.
CTGTCGTTGTGAGGATGAAGTGAGAGAATCACGTGCTCTCTGTTGTAGAGATTCTTGGATATATACTCTACCTGACTCGCAAAAACATGAGCCATGGACATCTCTACAGTTGCAGGAATATTGATAATAGGCTCAAAGCCCTCTCTAGGCTCCCACTCCTTTAAGACAGCATTACAAACCTCAAGGGCATAATCAACCTCTGTTCCTGTAAAGGATTCAGGAGAATATTCAAAGGCAAAATTGCCCTCTGTTGTCTCTGCTAACTCTCTAAGAAGCTTGGCTCCATCTATGGCTATTTGCTTGATCTCTTCCTTGGACTTGCCAAAAACCTGCTCTCTTTGAGCAAGTGAGGTCGAGTTGTATACGTGTACAATAACTCTGGGTGCTCCCTTAACAGCCTCAAAGGTTTTCCTTATAATATGCTCTCTAGCCTGAGTAAGTACCTGAATTGTTACATCCTCAGGAATCATATTGCGTTCAATAAGTGTACGAACCAGCTCGTATTCTGTATCACTGGCTGCTGGAAATCCAACCTCGATCTCCTTGAAGCCTATATCAATAAGCATCTGAAAAAACTCAAGCTTCTCATCAAGACTCATAGGCTCGATAAGTGCCTGATTACCATCTCTAAGATCAACAGAACACCAAATGGGTGCTTTGTCTACATATTCTTTTTTCGCCCAATCCATGCAGGGAGTGGGTGGCATAAAATATCCTCTTTTATATTGTCTATAATCGAACATATACTACCTCCGATTTTTCTTCTAAGTATTACGAGTTAGTTTAACATACTTTATTTTTGTTTTCAAGTGTTGACAGCGTAAAGCGATTTGAGTGGTTTTGGGCTTTTACCTACACAGTTATCAACCTTTTGCTAAGCTCATTGAACTCGTTACCTACAATAGCAGCGTATAGCCTAGCCGCATGTAGGTCCTTTGATAGGAGTCTTTCGTTTTCTGAAAGCTGAACCACCACTGGTAAAGTCGAATGCTTTGTGATGTCTCCGAGCAAGGCTTTTGATTCTTCCCTTATGCCCAATACTCTTAGGTACTTCAATTCTGTATCTTCTTTTGCGATTCCCAGCAAAATGTGAATTAATACACGGCACACTCTCGTATAGGTTATACTTTTATTTTTTACAAGTGCTGCAAACTGGTGAAAGTCCTTATATTCTGGCAAAAGCCTCATTATGCGGTCTTTAAGGTCTTCTGTCAAATCTAAAATATCTAGAGTATCCTGCTTCTCATTCACAAGTGCTTCCTGCTTGACATTAAACAGAGCGTAAAGTAAAAAATCGTTTAGTCTTGTGTTGTAGTCATACACAAATCTCTCTATCTCATATCCAGGCAAAAATTGACTTATCTGATATTTTTGGTCACAGGATTTTGCATTCATGAGTCCCTCTCTAATCATGGCTGCTGAAGCATATTTGCCTTTATTTTCCATGGAATGATAGCCTTTATCAGTTCGTTCTATTGCTACAGGCTCTATATCGTAATCATTTCTATATATAGCCTTGATATACTCAATTGCAAGCTGATTATTGGGAGCCTCTAAAAGCTCCTCTTCCTCAGCGGATAGACCAACTGTATTTTTTAATGCGTTTAGTCTTGCCAGCGGAAAGCTGTTTCCGTTCTTTAACTCCTCTGCCAGACAATGCTTATATTCATCACTCTCATTTGCAAGAGCTTTTGCTATTTTTTTTATGAACGAAAGCTCCTCTGCTTGTCCCTCAAGTCCGAAGCAAATGGCATCCACACCTGCCTCATATAACAGCTTAACAGCACCACTGGCAAAGCCCTCTGCTGAAGAGGTAGATATGCCAACTGGTAGCATAAGGACAATATCGGCACCATTTTCAAGTGCCACCTTAGTTCTGTCATATTTGTCCATAAATGCAGGTGTGCCACGCTGTACAAAATCGCCGCTCATAGCGATTATCACGTAATCTGCCTGGGTCTGTTTTTTTGCCTGCTCTATGAGATATTTGTGTCCATTGTGAAATGGATTAAATTCTGCGATTATACCAATTTTTTTCATTTTCTCCACAACTTAAATAAGGCCTGCTAAACAGGCCTTATTCTACATTTTTGATGATAAATTTCTAAGATACAAATCTGCTATAGTCACCGCTGCCATTGCTTCTACTACTACAACTGCACGAGGTACAACTACAGGGTCATGACGACCTTTTATCTCCATTTTAATATCCTCACCCATCCTATTGACAGTATCCTGTGATTGGGCTATGGATGGCGTAGGCTTAACTGCTGCTCTAAAAATAATATCGCTGCCATCTGTAAGTCCACCAAGCGTACCACCACTGTGATTGGTTAGCTTGGTAACTTTTCCGTCAACCATCTTAAAATTATCATTATTAATACTTCCTCTTGCTCTCGCAGCTTCAAAACCGTCTCCAATTTCAAAGCCCTTTACAGCTCCTATCGACATAACAGCCTGTGCAAGAAGTGCATCTGTCTTGTCAAATACTGGCTCTCCCAGGCCTGCGGGACAACCCGTAATAATACATTCAATTATTCCACCAGATGAATCCTGATTATTAATGCACTCATCTAGGTACTCCTGAGCCTCGGCCGCTGCTTTGGCGTCAGGCATATATAACTTATTGTTATTTAATTCTTCTAAATCAATTCTATCAGAATCAATTGAAACAGGACCAATTGACTTGGTATAAGCAATTACTTTTATGCCATATTGCTCTAGTAGCTTAGCTGCAATGGCTCCTGCAGCTACTCTGCCAATTGTCTCTCTTCCAGAGGTTCTTCCGCCTCCTCTATAGTCACGAAATCCATATTTTTCATCAAAGGTATAATCAGCATGCCCAGGTCTATAGCTATTCATGATATTAGAATAGTCCGCTGAGTGCTGATCCTTATTTCTAACAATCATGCTGATAGGACAGCCTGTAGTCTTGCCCTCAAACACTCCAGATAAAATCTCTACCTCATCGCCCTCTGCACGAGCTGTCGTATACTTGCTCTGTCCAGGCTTGCGTCTGTCTAGGTATTTTTGAATATCCTCTGTGCTAAGCTCAAGTCCTGCAGGGCATCCATCTACGGTAACACCTAGTGCTGCCCCGTGAGATTCTCCCCATGTAGTTATCCTAAAAATCTGTCCAAATGAATTTCCTGACATAGCTCTCTCCATCAAATTTACAACTTCAATAAATGTTTTAACCAATATCTAGCAATAATATCACATTTTAATAACGAACTCAATGGGGTTGAACGTTATTTTACATCGTTTTGCTTCATATGCTTTGACACAAATCTATACAAAAAAATCCCCCGTTTATAACAAACGGGGGATGAAACATCTAACTAAATACTAGTTTGTGATTGTCTTCTCTGTATCCTTGTCGAATACGTGGATAGCATCAGCATTGAGAGCAAGCTCAATTGTATCGCCGTAACGAGCTGTTGTAGCTGAATCTACAGAAGCTGTCATCTTAGCGCCTGCGATTGAGAAGTAAAGGAGAACTGTAGCTCCGAGAAGCTCGTATCCTGTAATCTCTGCAGAAACCTTAGCCTGTGATGTAGCAACTACATCCTTGTTGTCTGTAATCTGCTCAGGTCTAATACCCATGATTACAGTCTTGCCTTCGTATCCGCCATCGATAAGCTTCTGTCCCTTCTGAGTGGGAAGCTTAACTGAGAACTTGTCGAATGAAAGTGTAACATCTGAACCCTGTACGCTAACAACAGCGTCTACAAAGTTCATCTGAGGTGATCCGATGAATCCAGCAACGAAAAGGTTGCCTGGCTTCTCGTAAAGGTTCTGTGGTGAACCAACCTGCTGAATAACACCATCCTTCATAACTACGATACTTGTACCAAGTGTCAT
>JAZRXQ010000030.1:0-15309 GCA_045600305.1 Lachnospiraceae bacterium | reverse complement strand
AAAGAGATTCCCTTCGGATTTAATGTGTTTATTTTTATACTGGGTGCGATACGGACTATACTAGATTCCCCTATCTGGTTGAATCAGTCTCGTTGGTATGATCACCTCATCGGTATGGTATCCGTATCCCTGGTATTACTTATTATCTTCTTAGTTAGCGGCGGACGAGCTATAGGCGGAGGAGATATAAAGCTTATGTTTGCTGTAGGTCTATTTCTAGGCTGGCAAAAAATAGTTTTAGCATTCGCATTAGGATGCATATTTGGTAGTATTATTCATATCATACGTATGAAGGCTGCTGGTGCTGAAAAGGTACTTGCACTAGGACCCTACCTCTCTGGAGGGATAGTGGTGGCAGCTCTAGTAGGAGATAGAATAATTAACCTACTTTTTGGCACTATATAGGTGCAGAAGTTAGAATAGTTTTTAGGAGAACTTTAATAGAAGCTATTCTAGAATTTATTAATTAAATAGTAAATTGTGGAATGGTTTCTATTAAAAGGTAGAAAAGAAAAAAATTCCCAAGAGGAGACAGTTTGTTATGGCACAGAGAGTGTTAACCGTACTAATCGGTCAGATAATGACAATGGTTGCAGAGTCCGATTACAAATCAGCAAAGCCCGTTGTATACGGGTCTATCCAGATGCCTACCCCTGACGGACTTATAGAGGATGGCACAATTAGTAGAGATGAGATGTTGCTTGGAGCTTTTGCTAACAACTTCAAGAATCAGCTCAAGGCAAACAAGATTAAGACAACTAAGGCAGTTTTCTGTATCAATTCCAAGAGAATCGGTACTAGAGAAGAGGAGATTCCTAATCTTTCAGAGTCTCGTATCAAGGCATACATAGAGACTAATGCTACAGATTATTTCCCTATTGACCTTGATAAGTATCAGATTACCTTCAAGTCGTTAGAGGCAGCTAAGGATGCAGAGCGCATCAAGATTCAGCTCTATGCGATTCCTACTGACCTTATTAGCTCCTATGAGAATCTGTCTACTAGACTTGGACTTAACATCGTTGCTATGGATTATCAGGGTAATACACTTACTCAGATTACCAAGAATATCAAGTCAGATAAGACTATAGCTACACTCAATATCAATGCATCAGAGTGTATTATGACTGTAGTAAATCAGGGTAAGGTTCTAATGCAAAGAACCGTTACCTACGGACTTGCAGATGCAATTGCTACAATCGCTGATACCCTTGAGGGAGACAAGAAGGGCGATATTGTTGAAGCACTTAATGCTATCACGCAAAAGAATTTCTTTGAGATCAATGATGCTCCAGTACACAAGCCTGAGGTAACAGATGCATTTATCAATGCTGAACCCAAGCCTCAGACCATGCAGGGATATAATTCTCCCACAGGAGATTACAAGGAGACTGGTAAGCAGCCTGATGGAAGCTTTTCTACTACTGGTGGATATACAGAGTCTGGTGATTATACTGCAACTGGTGCTTTCGACGGAACACAAGGTGCAGGTGAGAGCGTATCCTACGCTGATGCAACAGAAGCAGCTACACCTACATATACTGAGCCTGTAGCACAGACACCTAGCTATACAGAGCCTGAGGAGATTATCTCTCCCTTACACGCTCAGCTAGTATCTGATCTTTCGATGCTTTGTGGTTCACTTCGTAGACTTTATGATTTCTATACCTCGAAGTATTCAGATTTCCCTATCGAGCACTCATATGTGATGAGTCTCGGTGATGATATGTTAGGTCTTGATGAGTACCTCTCAGCAGAGCTTGGAATAGATATTCTTAGCTTCAAGGATGCTGGACTTGGCAAGAATGACAAGGAAAACCACTTCATCAAGGTCATCGGAGCTGCAATGGACCCCATTGACATTGAGCTTGAGGGAGCACAGAAGAAGGGTATCACAGTTGGTAAGAGTTCTTCTGAGTCAGGTGGAAGCTTTGCAATGCCTATCATTGTATGTGTAATCTTCCTCATTGCTGCAGTTGCACTTAGTGGATATGGGTTCTTTACGCTCACATCAGCTGAAGCAGAGAGACTTATGGTTTCTCAGCAGGTTGAGGCATTACAGCCTGCGAAGGCTACATATATACAGTATCTTGGTACTAGAATGAAGTATGAGGATGTTAAGGCTCTCTATGAGTCATCTCAGACCAAGGGTAATAGAACTCTTGATTTCCTTGAAGAGCTTGAGCAGAAGATGCCTACAGATGCATTTATTTCAACTATCGCTGCAGGAGATGAGTCAGTTGTGATTTCATTTACAGCAGCAGATAAGAGAACAGCTGCTAAGATACTTTTACAGCTTCGTCAGTTCAATACTGTATTTGATGCTAATACTACTGCTATTGCAGAGGATACGGCCGCAGATGGAACAGGCTTTGTTACATTTAGTGTAACCTGTCAGTATGCACCACTTGATTATGTAGCTGAGAATCTTGCAAATGATGCCAATACTCCTGTAGAGGATGGCACAGCAAATGACAATAATACTGTTGAGCCAGTTGAAATCACACCAGTTGAGCCAGTTGTTGAGGATACTGATGTTGATGATAATGACAACACAGATGTTGATGACGCAGCTAGTGATACATCAGATAATCAGAGTAGCACAGATGGTGCGGAAACAGCTAATGACACTACCCCTGCTACTACTGAGACAGATAATAACACATCAACTGATTCAGATAAGACAGATGATAAGACAGACAGCACTCCTCAGACAGGACTTAGCCCTAGCTTTACAGGTAATGAGACTGTGATGTATACAACAGGTAATGTCAAGGTTCGTACAGGTCCTGACACAGTGTATGATGTTGCTGGATTTATCAAGGCAGATGAGCCACTTCCTGTTATAAGTGAGAAGAATGGCTGGTACGAGATTCGCTACAAGGGAGTCGAGGGCTTCTGGGTTAGCGGAGCATATGTTAGAGAGTAAGGGAGGGAATTAAATATGGCAGATAATAAGAAATCCCTCTCTGGGGGAAACGGTGCTAAGCTAGCACTCAAGGTTTTAATAATAATAGTTGGTATAGTTGCATTAGTTTTATCTTATTTCTTGGGATATTCGGCTTTTGCAGAACAAACCGCAGCAGTAAATTCAGAAGTATCAACTCTTCAGGCAGAGGTAGCTGTATTAAATGCTATGAATGCTAAGCAGGATGATTACGTAAAAGAAATGGATGACATGAATAATCAGGTTGCATATGTGGAGAAGAAGTTCCCCTCTATGATCAAGGCCGAGGACGTCATCATCTACTCTGATGCTTTGGAAAAAGTTAATGAAATGAAGATATCAGGAGTAAATATAGAAGAGGCACAGCTTACCTATACTACAGCAAACGGTGATGAGGTGGTTATGGATGTAGCTACTGAGGAAAATGCTGAAGGTGAAACAGAGGTTTCGCCTGAGGATGAGCTTAAAGCTGAATATGCTAAGTATAGCATCACAGAGGATTACTACTATGACCTCTATGAGGTACCAGTAACCTATAGCTTTACTGTTGCATATGAGAATTTAAAGAGAGCTATTGAATATATTAGAAGTTCATCCGATACACAGAGTATCAAGACTGTTGCATTGGCATATAATGCTGAATCAGGCGATTTGACAGGAACAATTACTGTTGGTGATTATGTGCTTGTAGGTTCTGATGCAGGTTATGTAGCTCCTTCACTTCCTGAGATTCCTGTAGGAACACTTAATCCTTTTACTGGTCTTGGCAATGACAAGGTTGATGATGAGACTACTGAAGAGGATGGAACAGTAACAGCAGAATAGTTTTTATAAAGTACCAAGCATAACCTGCTTGGTTACTTTGCTAATTAAAAAATGTTTTGGGAGTTCAATTTATGAACAGCAAGAAGAAATTGAATAATAAAGGTGTGTCCTTGATTGAGCTTTTGGTCGGATTTGCAATTCTTGCAATCATATCAGGACCATTTATAGGGGCCTTTATTACCTCGACAACTGCAAATACTAGAGCCCGTAGAATGGAAGAGGCAACGACTGCTGGACAAAATATCATGGAGGAGATTCGTGGTAAGAAGCTTGGCACTGAGATTATAGAGCAGTTGATTGATGATAGTACAATAGTTGCGGATATAGATGGGATAGATTCTGTTAACACTATTTCTACTACGCTAGTAGATACGCCTGAGTTATATAAGTGGGATGAAGAAAAAGGTGAATTTATAGATGTATCTGATAACTCTACGGTACGAGAGATTAAGTTCCTTCAAGCACAATCTGTCAACAATACTGACTATGTCGCAGAGGTAATGCTTAGCTCGAATTATGCGCAGGAGACTGATGAGGATACAGGAAATATAAAAGAAGAAACCACTCTTGATGAATATACGGACTACAATAGTACAGGCTTTGCCAATATCTATTCTATGAATGCCAATAAGGATATTTGTTTCCTTCACACATCTCAGATGGATAACGCGGGAGTAGACCTATTTAATGTCTATATCAATGAGACTAACACTAGAAACACAGTTAAGAGTGCCTTGAAGCGTACAATTAGTGTTGATTTAGCAGATGCTAATACAGCTACTATGCAGGTTAAGTATAAATACATGTACAGTTCTACTGATGGTATGGAAAAGGATCTATACACTCAGCCTATGACGGCTACTGTTAAAGAGGGGCTTAGAAGTCTATACCTTTACTATACACCCTATACACCTGATGATGCTTATATTGCTATTGATGAGACGATAGAGGTTAAGAATACTGCCAATCTAGACGGAGTAACTGTTTATATCATATGTCAGGATCCTAGAAAGCAGGGAAATACACTTGAAGTAGCAACGCTTAAAAAGCCTACAGTCAATGTGATAGATGCTTTAGTAGGTGATGGTGATAATAAAAAGACCAAGATAAAGCTTCGTGTTGGTAGTTCAATTTACGCTGATGATAATAAGGATGAGACTGATGCTTATAGCTGCAGAGTAAATGGAGAAGAGCATCCAATAACAGGAAGCTCAAGACTTGCGAAAGAAGTTGTTGGACTAACAAACCTTAGCAACACAAGAAAGACAGATAGAGCATTTAATATTAAGGTTAATGTGTTCTCTAAGAAGGATTACACAAAGGCTATATATGATGAGTTTATTACAGAAGATGGAGACAAAGATGAACATAGGCAAAAAGCTGTTATCGCGCTTGACGGTTCGAAGGAAAGATAATAAGGGTTCTTCAATAGTTACAGTTGTTGTAGTTATGGCATTACTGATGATTATGATATCGATTGTGCTTTCTACAACCTTGATGAACGTTTATATGAAGGCCAATGACAGAGAGACAACCACTAATTTCTATAGTGCAGAGGGTGCACTTGAAGAGATTAGAATGGGTTTGGCACTTGAAGTTTCTACAGCTATGGCAAAGGCCTATAATCAGGTTTTAGCTGAGTACGACAACAATTCTGCAGCTCAGAAAAATATCAAGTTTAAGTATTATTTTTCTCAGGCTATAGAAAAAAGTGCTAGTGGACTCATAGTTGCAGCTGAAGGAGATAGTGTTAGAAAGTATAGCACTGCACATTTAGCTAAATACTTGCGTAAAACTGCGCCAGCTCCTGATTCTTCAATTGGAGCAACAATAGTGACTCCTGAAAACAAGGCTATTGCAATCTTAAATGGTGAGGATGGAGTAACTCTTAAAAATGTAGAAGTAAGCTATTTAGATAAAGATGGCTATATCAGTGATATCAAGACAGATATTCTCTTGGCTTATCCCAAGATGAGCTTTATAGCACCCTCTATTACACCTGATTTGGCAAGCTTTTGTATTATAGCTGGTAGTGATCCTACAGCTAGTGATGCTAAATTAGCTGATAGCTTTGTGTATAACGCAGGTAGCTCATCAATTGAGGGAAATGCATATCTTGGTGAAGGTAATGCCAAGATTAGTAGCTTCCCTACATTTGTAAAGACAACCATTGATCCTAATGTGAAAAAGTATAAGCTCATTGTTTCAGGGGATGCTAATATTGAAAATGGTGCTACTGTTACAGTATCTGACTATGATGTATGGGCTAAGTCATTAAATCTTACCAGTGCAACACTTAATGAGACTAATGATAATTGTACAACTAATCTTTCTAATGATTTAGTGCTTGCTACCAATGGCTGGTCAGGTTCAACTGCTACACTTAAGGGTCAGTATTTTGGATTTGGTGTAGATGATGGTACAGGAGCGCTTGCTAGTGATTCGAGCTCGATCATTGTAAATGGTGTTAAGAGTAACCTTGATATGTCTGCACTGACAAAGCTTATTGTCGGTGGACTTGCTTATGTGGACAAGGATACATATGACGCTGAAAAGAATGATTTCAGCGGTGCTGATGTCATGACAGGTGAGACTGTCTCTATCAAGCCCAACCAGAGAGCATATATTATTCCTCTTGAATTAGTAGGAATTGATTACAATAACGGTGGATTTAATCCTATGCCCAATGATAGATACGACAAGCTCGTAGAAGAGGTCAAGGATGATACCGGATATTTTGAGGATTATGTAAAGGCATCTATGCTTGTAAACTTCAATAAGGAATTTGAGGTAGGTAAGCTGGATGATACTATTGCAACCAAAGAGAATATTGAGGAAATAATAAAAGAAATTAATGGTACAGATTCTGCTGAAGGTGGAGTTTTCTATATACCTGAGGGCAAGGATGTTGTAATGGCAAAGAGCCTTTCTGAAATCGGAGTAAGCGCGTATAAGACATATAATATTGTAAATGCACTTAGTAGCGCACACAATATGACATATCTCTTTATGGATTTTGATTCTACCAAAAAGGCTAATGATTACTACAAGATTTATTCAGCTCTCTCAGTACAAAATGAGAGACTAAATGGAAACTTAAAGAACCTATATGCAGGTACTGCAGTGGGTATCAAGATGCCTGGTCAGGCTATAACTGATGCTGCGAGTGCGACAGATATTTCAGATATCTCATATTATTTTAAGGGTAGTCTTATCGACTATGATGCTACTAATGGTTCTAAAGTTTATAATCCTATAAAATATGCGGATGGAAGCCTCATAGGAGAGACTGGTCTTAAAGAGACAGCAGAGGGAAGCGCATTAGCTCAGCTTTATTCAAAGAGAAGCTCATATAATGGTCTCACTCACAAGCTCGTAGAGGACGTCCTAACACCCGAAGAGCTTTCAAGAAACGTATATGAGAATTTAGTTGATGCTCTTGCTATGAACGGAGAAGGCATCGATGAGGATAGATATCCTGAGATGAAGATTATTCCTGGTGGAGAAAAGAGCTTTACTGCTTCGGATGGATCTGTTTGTTGGATTGTAAGAAATACAGGTTCAATAAAGCTAAGCAGCTATATCAATAAGGCTGCTGAAAATGCATGTGATGCTACAGGTAAGGAGCTTGATACTCAGCCCACCAAAAAATTCGCATTACTTATTAGTACAGGTGATGTGGAAATCGATTGTAGCTATGACGGATTAGTTTTTGCAGCAGGCAAGATTACAGTTACAGGAAATAACCTAGCTATTAAATGTGATGTAGAAAGAGTAAATAATGCTCTTAAGGCGTTTAATAAGGACAAGGTTCGTCCTGGACATTATCTTATGGACTATGAGAGTTATGTAGATGATGATTCTAATGATGATTCAGATGCAATAAAAGAGTTGGAGTATGTTAAGTATGCGAACTGGCAGAAGAAGTAAAAAGCTTGATAATAGGGGATTGTCACTAATTGAGTTGGTAGTTGTCATTGCCATTATTACTGTATTAGCAGGTACTATAGCTATAACGGCAGGTAGTATTTCTAGATACAACGTCAAGAAGATGGCAGAGACATTTGATCAGGGACTTTCTCGAACCCAGACACTATGTATGGGAAAGGATAGAGCAAATACATATCTTGTTGTATATAAAGAGGGTGGCTCAACTAAGATGAAGGTTACTCGTCTTGAACTCGATGAGACTGGCGCACCTAAAGAGGTTGTTGATACAACAGAATATGATTTGGGATCTGATAAGAACGAGGTTAAATGCCTTGATGCATCGGGAAATGAACTAGGTTTTCCTTTTGCAATTTCTTTTGACAGGGCATCTGGCGCCTATAAGGGTCAGGTGAAGCTTAAATCTGGTAGCACAGAAGCTGATCTTGATTCAAATAACAAGTTGCAGTATTATGACAAATTTGTAGATAAGGTTACTTTTGCTAACGAAGGCGGTAATAACCTAATTACAGTTAAGTTATTTAAGTACACAGGAAAGCATGAGATTGTAAAATGATGAAAGCTATTATGGGGAAAAAATTTAATAAGGGTTTTTCGCTAGTTGAATTAGTCGTTACGATTGCGATTCTAGCATTTGCGGGAATTGGTATAATTGCACTTTTCTCAATGGGTGTATTTAACTATCGTAATAATACCGAAGAGGTTAATTTGCAGTATCAGTCTCAGTTAGCAGCTAACCAGATGGGAAATGTTATTTTGTCTGCTAAGAATGGTATGTCCTTTAACAGTGATACCAAGACTCTTGAGGTATATAGCTCAGAGGAAAAGGATGATGATTCTGTAGAGAAAATTATTGATACATTCACCTTTAGACCTGATGACACAGCGATTTTTTATCAGGAGACAAAAGACGGTGTTGCTGTAGATGCAGAAGAGAAATTTGCTGATTGTATTACAGATTTTGATGTAGTTATCAGAAACAAGGATGGTGCTACTATTCAGACAACTGATGAAAATAATTATGCGTCAGCAGCTTCTGTAGAGATAAGCCTCAAGTACAAAAATGGTGAGAGAGTGTATGAGGAGACTAATGTAGTTACCTTGCGTAATGAGATTGATATCACTACATCAGTTGATGCAGAGGCAGATGCCAAACTACAGCAGTTCTATGGAGATAACGTCCTTGCTAAGAATCCCAGAGTTAACAATGTAGAGTTTGTTGTAAACAAAGCTAATCTCTATCCCTGGGTAGGAGATTACCTCTATCTTGCAAAGGGCTTGGTGTCAGAAGAGAGCAAGGATGGAATAGTAACTAGTGTAGGTAATTCGCCTGATACAGTTATTGGACAGATTAATTGGAATATTTCAAATTCAAAATTTACTGAAGATGAAAAGAAGCTAATTTGGAAATATGGTAATCCTACGCCTAATTCAGATGAAGGCTACAAGACCATAGAAGAAGAGAAGATTCCAAACTATGTTGTAAATGGAGAGAACATTTTAATCAAGGTTGGAGAGGATGAGACTAGTGCATTCCAGATGGTTGGAACATCTGTACTTAGCTCAGAGAATACTCAGCGTACTAAATCGGATTCTGTAATGATTTATCCTAAGTATATTTCCAATATATCAATAAAGCAAAATCCTAGTGACGAGCCTACTGCCCAGGAGATTACTCTTACACTTGGAATTACTGTGAAGAATCCTGGACCTGATGCAGGAAAGGAAAATGATCCAGTACTCGCTAGAGTAAAGACTGCGCTAGGAAATGGAGACGGTGCAACTGCTTCTGGTTCGACTGTTGACAAGCTTACTTTGCCTGAAAAAGCTATAGCAATATGGCTTACAGAGATTCAGGGGGTCGAAGAGGAAGGTAAGATTGTCTACAAGGATACACAGAATATTAAAAAGATTACTCTAAGTGACCTTAAGGATTTAGATCCTGAGGTTGGAAGAGATTCAATAACCTACAAGTTCGAGTATACCTACGATGCAAAGGATGACAGTTATCAGAAGTACATCTGTACTGCAGCGGGAAATACCCTAGGACTTAGCGTAGATGTAGAAAACAACAAGGCAAATGTGGCACGTGCTAATATTTCTCTTGCAATTGACCCTACCAAGGGTAAGCTTGAATTCAAGGGAAATCCTAGTGTGACACTGCTTCCTGGAGAACCTGTGACACTTGCACCTATATATACACAGGGTTCAACTAGAACAGGTAATAGAATAGAGTACGAGCTTGGTGTAGGAAGTGCAGCTAATCAGGCAAGACTTGAGATATTTGCGACCTCAAAAAATGGACAGTCCTGTGATGCGTCCGAGGTTATAGTTGATCCTAGTTCAATTGCTTCAAATGGAAAATTTGAGGTTAAGTCAGGACTAACGGATCAGTATACTATTGTCGCGAAGGTACATTATAAGTCACTTAGTCAGGATATTACCTTTAGAGTAGAGCCTGTTAAGATGTATATCTTAAATAGCAGTGGCAAGCAGTTTATTACCAAGACTTCTGATGATCCTGCTAAGCTGACACAAAAAGTAGAGTTTATGCCTACTAACAAAGAGGTTCCTGTAAAGATAAGACTATTCAGAGCAAGTGATACTACGAATAAGAGACCACTTGATTCATCTATTTATTATCTTGATAAGGCAATTGAAGGGCAAGAGGGTGTAGCTGCTACGGTGACACCTGTGACAGGAGCTGATGGTCAAGATGCAGGCTGTAAATTTAGCTTTGCAAATGGCGGAGATTCGCATCTTGTATTTGAGTTATGCAAGAAGGATGTAGATGGTAATCCCATTAGACTCGGTGTATTTGAATCTCTAGATATCGTCACTGGTGATGTAAATGTCGGTGCGGATGATAATGTTAACTGGTGGCATAGATGTACAGACATATATATGCCTTTAGATATTAGAGAGAATTTAAGGTATGGTGGCGGTCTTAAGCTGACAGAGCCTTACGGTAAAAATGGTATTCGAATTAATGTAGATTACTATTATTTCTACGATATTTTTGGCAGAAGCGTAGGTTGGAACAAGGGAATTAAGATAGCGGCTAGTGCGAATGATACAACTGGTAAAGCTGTTATTGTAGTAAAAGAGAGCGGTAAGGACAATATTTGGTGTTACTGCTGGCCTGCAAATGGCGTTTGGATACTTGAAGGTAAGTAATATTTTGGAGGATGGTATGAAGAACATAGCGTCAATTAGAAATAGAATAATTGCGGGTGCGCTGATTGCAGTTCTTGTAATTGCTGGAATGTACTCCTTTAGCAATTTCTTTACGAGCGCAGAGGTAATATCCAATTACGATTATTCTGACTTGCTTAGTTTTCAGCAGGCGAATGGAAACGGGTATGATTACCTAATTAAAAACTGGGATGCCGAAATTGGTACAGATGAAAATCCTTTTACAATCCTCGAGGTAGTTCCTGAACGTTCAATGGGAATGTTTGGATATTATATACCTGATTGTGAGCCTTTTTCGATGAAGCTTCTTAATGATGAAAAGAAGTTAAATGATAGCGTTTCTTTATGTAAGAATGAGGCAGAGATTTATAAAAAGACCACATGTACTGTAGATGGTAAGTCTATTGCAGGTAAAGATGAGTATATCAATATGGATTTACTTGTTAGAGCAATTTTTAAGGGCAGGTCATCATATGGTGAGGAGGGTTCTACGGTTGTACTTGACGGTGAGACTCTCACTGGAGGTTTTAGAAGTCAGGTAATTACACTTACTCCTTTTGATTTTTATTTAGATGATGCTCATACTGTTTACAATCCCAAGTATGAGCCACTTCTTCAGCAGGCAGACTTAATCATATTTAACCAGCAGTTAGATAAGACCAATGCTACACTTAGAGCTTTTTATAAGGAAATGTGGGTAACGGTATTTGGTGGAACATATACAACACAGGGTAGTAGCTCTTCAAAATTTGATGCAGCCTGTGATATTCCAGCTGAGGTAGTAGAGCAGATTTTCCTTCGTCAGGCAGGAATTTTCGGTGAATATGGTTTTAGAAAAGCAGCTGTTTTGATGGATATTGCACTTGCAGGTTGTGGAGTTGATGTTAATTATAACAAGCTTCATTTTCTTATGATGTCAGATGAGCCTGCAGGTACATATTCGAGATGCTTCCCTGGTGGTAAATTCACAGGTAGCTCTGATACGCTCCTTGATTGTATAAAAGGAACATGGAGTCAGACAGGAGAGAGAGAGAGAAATACTCTCGTAAATGGAAATACACATAAGATTAGTGCACCTGCGAGAGAGACTGGTAGTGGTGGTACATATGATAAGCAGTTCAGACAGCATATGTTTGAGAAGAATGCTATTAGAGATAGAAGCTATACCTTTGGAGATGATGGTGATTTTTGGACTAAATGTTTTGTTAAATCAGGAATCGCACAGCCTTTTAAAGATGAAGTGTATTCGAATAAAGTAGATACCATACTTACTAGTTCAGAAAAGAACGATACAGCGTTAAGCTTTATTCATTATGTATATGGTAAGATCAATAATTACAAGAATGTGCTTAGAATTCTTGAGGTTGAGCCTACCACAACGCTTTCTGATGGAAAGAGTGCATTTAGAATTAAACAGGATGATCCCGCGTCTATTAATACCTACGTTGGAAAAAGTGTTGGAGATTGGTTTGAAGGTAGATATGAAATCACCAATATGACCTATGGTGAGTTCAACACTAAAAAATGTGATTTGCAGAGTGAGTTTGATATAATATATCTTGGAACCAAGGGAATGGTAAGAATAGATGATGACGGAGGGGTGACGTTCCCTGATAGAAAAAATGGCGATTGGAATGGATATAATAAATATCTATTGACATGCAAGAGATATATTGACTTACTTAGTTTCTCGAGAGTTGGAGCAATTGTATATTTAGATAGCCCAGGAAAAAGTGTTAATAGTAAAGGTGAAACTAGATGGAGCGGATATTCGTATAGGTATTTAGATACAAATGAAGTATGCAGTATGTCGTATTACTATAGATTATGGGCAATACATGGATCTGGCTCTATAGGTGTGTCGACATATGACAAAGCTGGTAGATGGACTAAGATGGGAGACAGCACTCTTAATATTTACTATGTTGGAACAGATGATACTTCTGATACAGCATCGAAAAATGATATTAATGCAAGATATTCTTCTTCGGTTTTACCAGCTAACAAGGATAACTTTAATAATAAGATTAAGCAGGTTGCTGTAAAGGTTACTGGCGTAGCCAATGGTATGCCAGAAAATTACATAGGTGTTGGTAGTATGACTAACACTGGCGGCAAGTCTTATACAAACAATATTGTTACCAATAATAATCAGCTTGCATTTAAGGTAAATGTAACTGGCTACAATGCTGGTGATTATCAATTTAAGTTGTTTGTGGACAAAGATGGAGATGGTAATTTCCAGCTTTCAACGGCTAAGGTTGCATACCTTGATAACGCTAGATATGGAGAGGTTAATTCTTCCCATAGATACAGTAATCAAAATATAGATTTTACTGTATATAGTAAGGAATCTGATGGCAACTGGACCGCTCTATCAGGTGAAACGATTACAATTCCTATTGTTCCGACCAATAATGGCGTTCAGCAAAAAGCTGTAACAACACAATATCTGATAGTGAGTCAGGAATTAGACGGTATTACGGGATATGTGCCTTGGCAACTCGAATTGGTGAAGAAGGGAGACACTGATGCTATAGATCCCTGTTTGGTCTATAACTTTGGATTAAAGCCTGATGGCACTTCTTATAATATACAAACTCCAGATGGACCCAAAATTAGAGGAAATATCAGAAATGTATTGAATGGTGCTACTTGGATTAAGGCTGATAAGTTAGAAGAGATAAGAGTTCTTCAAATCAATACAGATGCTGCAAGTGCAAGCAGTTACTACGAATCTTCAGATTTACTTTTTAACGAAGAAGAAGTAAAGAATAAATACAGAATAATCTATGATCATACGTCAAATCCTGAGGCTTATAATCTTTTTGATTATGATGTTGTAGTTGTTGGTATATCTGCTCTTGATGGGGGTCAGAGTATTATAGGAAATAAGAATGTTACTTTTGAGATGGATCTCATGAAGTATATTCAGTCTGGAAAGGGTATCGTATTTACTCAGAATTCTCTTAATGAAAGCCACGATGACAATTACTCATTAGAAAAGGGCTTTTTGGTTCAAGACGATTTGAACAGAAAGAGATTTATTGGAACGTATGCAACAAGTAATAAAAAGAATGTATATGATGGAGAGAGCGAGCTTAGACCATATCTAAATATTTCTAATTTCTTGGTAGACAAGGGAAAGAATGAAGATGATGATGTCAATTCGAAGTTTTTCTACAGTGAGGCAAATGCTGTTCACTTTAACAACTTTGGAAGAGTAACATCATATCCTTATTACTTGAATGATTGTGAAGTAGGTCCTGATGATGCTAAGGTTCCTGGAATTTATGTTCCATCAGCTAAGGGATTAAAGTATGCAGTAAAGATTGATCTTCCTAACTACGTTAATAATGAGGTTGAGGTATGTGACTCAGATACCTATGGAACAGTAATGAATGAGGCATATGCTATTCGTGGTGGAGATGGTGCAAACCTTTCATACCTTATGAGTGCATGTAATACATATTACTTAGGATTCAATGCTGCAGATTACAAGAGTAAGAGTGATACCTTTGAGGTATCTGATGCGGAGAAGCTTTTTGTAAATACACTTATTGCTGCATACAGAAAGGGTAGGGACGTTAAGCTTCATTGCGATAACAGAGATATGACAGTAGATAATACCAATGGTGTTGCAAAGGCATATCTTGAGCTCTATGAGTACTATGCTGAGAGCGTAACAGGTCCTGCGGATCCTACGTCTCTAGAGGTTGCTAATAACACCAGTGAGATTACTCCTGATGGAGTTGCTATCAAGCTTGCTATATGGGTAAACGGCAAGGATGTAAGCGCAGAGGACAAGTATGAGATAGGTTTCAGAGATTATATTGACGCTATTGGTAACGTTACTGAAGAAACTGGTAATTCCAACAATCAGGTAGCAACTAATAAGTTTGCTTATCACAAGCTTATTGATGATACTACCAATACAGGTATACAGTACATGGTTGGTGAAGGAAAGGTCGTTAGCATGGATTATGCTAATCTTGTTAAGAATGGCAAGGAAGAGTATGATGAGACTAATGATAGAACTAGAGTTGGAGAGCTTACCTTCCACATAACAAGAAATATGATTGATGATTGTGAGGGTATGTTTAAGCTTCAGCTTCGCCCCTACAATGATGCGGGCTGGTACTGGAAACCTCATGAGGCTTACGGCGTAGCCAACTACGAAATTGACATCTTAGAGATGCTCATGTTTAACTTAAATTAATTTTTATTACATCAGCCAGGGCTTAGGTCCTGGCTGGTTTGTAATGTAAATAGTGTTGAAAACTTGAAGGTGTAACGATGAAGCAAACTATAGAAAAAATACTTAAAAATATGGGATAGAGAAAAAATTTTATATTGCAACTGGTGCTAGAAGTACTATGAATAAAATTCAACTT
>JAZRXQ010000029.1:0-6632 GCA_045600305.1 Lachnospiraceae bacterium | reverse complement strand
GTTATTGACTTCAAGGGCTTTGTTGATGGAGAGGCTTTTGCAGGCGGCGAAGGCAAGGATTATGCTCTTGAAATTGGTTCGCACTCATTTATCGATACCTTTGAGGATCAGATTGTTGGTCACAAGGTTGGTGATGAGTTTGATGTAAATGTTACATTCCCTGAAGATTACAGTGCAGCTGAACTCGCTGGAAAGCCTGCTAAATTCGAGGTTAAGGTTAACGAGATTAAGGTTAAGGAAGTACCTACATTAGATGATGAGTATGTTTCAGACCATACAGATTTTGAGACAGTTGATGAGTACAAGGCAGATGTAGAGAAGAAGATTAAGGAGCGCAAGGAGAATCAGCAGCGTGGAGCTCAAGAGGATGAAGCTATTTCAGCTATCATTGAAGCTTCTGAAATGGAGATTCCTGATGCCATGATTGATCTTCAGGTTGAGAATATGATTGAAGAGTTCGAACAGAGACTTTCTTATCAGGGACTTTCATTTGCTCAGTATATGCAGATGTCTGGTCAGAGTATAGACAAGGTTAAGGAGCAGATGAAGCCTGACGCTATCACTAGAATTAAGTCTAGTCTTGTGTTAGAAGAGATTGCCAAGGTTGAGAAGCTTGAGGCAAGCGATGAGGATGTTCAGAACGAGATTCAGGACATGGCAAATATGTACGGTATGGATATTTCTCAGCTTGAGGGATACATTACAGATTCCCAGAAAAAGCAGATGGCAAGAGATGTACAGATTAAGAAGGCTGTTAATTTTGTTGTAGACAATGCTAAGAAGTCAAAGGCAAAGAAGACAACAAAGAGAACAACAAAGAAGAAGACAGAAGAGATAACAGAGACAACAGAGGAATAATTAGTCTATTAGACGGATTGGAGACATAATGAGTTTGGTACCTTACGTCATTGAGCAGACCTCAAAGGGAGAACGCTCATATGATATATATTCAAGACTCCTTAAGGAGAGGATTATTTTCTTAGGAGAAGAGGTTAATGAGACTACAGCGAGTCTTGTTGTAGCACAGCTTTTGTTCCTCGAGTCAGAGGATCCTGGAAAGGATATTCATCTCTACATTAACTCACCTGGTGGAATGGTTACAGCAGGTATGGCAATCTATGATACAATGCAGTACATTAAATGTGATGTATCTACTATTTGTATAGGACTTGCTGCTAGTATGGGAGCGTTTTTATTGGCAGGTGGAGCTAAGGGTAAGAGGTTTGCTCTTCCCAACGCGGAGATTATGATTCATCAGCCTTCAGGTGGAGCTAAGGGTCAGGCTACAGAGATTCAGATTGTGGCTGAAAATATATTAAAGACCAAGAAAAAATTAAATGAGATGTTAGCTGCAAATACAGGCAAGCCTTATGAGCAGGTAGCAGCTGATACAGAGAGAGATTATTTTATGAGTGCTGAGGAGGCATTAGATTATGGCCTTATCGACAGCATTATTACTAACCACGAATAATCGTGACATTTGGAGAAAACAGTGAGCAAAACTAATGATAAGACTTTGCGCTGCTCCTTCTGTGGCAAGCCACAGAATTTGGCAGTTAAGCTCATAGCGGGACCTAACGGGGTATACATTTGTGATGAATGCATCGGTATCTGTGATGAGATAATGGAAGAAGAGATGGCAATGATGTCAGATGATGAGTTTATGAATTCTGACGATTACGATGACGAGATGGTAATTTCAAAAGCTACTCCAAAGCCTGCCAAGAAGAGCAAGTCAAATAACAAGGATGTTGAAATTAATCTCCAAAAGCCTAAGGTTTTGAAGGCTTTTTTGGATGATTATGTAATAGGTCAGGATGAGGCCAAGAAGGTTTTATCTGTCGCAGTTTACAATCACTACAAGAGAATTACCAGTACAGCCAAGATTGATGTTGAGTTGCAAAAGAGTAACATTTTAATGCTAGGACCTACCGGTAGTGGTAAGACTCTTTTAGCTCAGACACTAGCTAGGATATTAGGAGTGCCTTTTGCGATTGCTGATGCTACCACTCTTACAGAGGCAGGCTATGTGGGTGAGGATGTAGAGAATATCTTGCTTAAGCTTATTCAGGCTGCTGATTATGATGTGGCGCGTGCACAGGTTGGAATTATCTACATTGATGAGATAGACAAGATTACAAAGAAAAGCGAGAATGTTTCAATTACTAGAGATGTTTCTGGCGAGGGAGTTCAGCAGGCCCTGCTTAAGATATTAGAGGGTACTATGGCTTCAGTACCTCCTCAGGGAGGACGTAAGCATCCTCAGCAGGAGCTTATACAGATTGATACCACCAATATACTTTTTATTTGTGGTGGAGCTTTTGATGGATTAGAGAAGATTATAGAAAATCGTCTTGATAAGAAATCCATAGGTTTTAATTCTGTGATAGCAGATATCGAAGACAAGGATACTGGCGAGTATTTCAAGGATGCTATGCCTGAGGATTTGGTCAAGTTTGGTCTTATTCCTGAGTTTATAGGTAGACTTCCAGTTACAGTTTCTCTTGAGTCACTCGATGAGGAGGCGTTAGTGCGCATTCTCAAAGAACCCAAGAACTCGCTTGTAAAACAGTATACAGCATTGTTTAGCCTTGACGGGGTAGAACTTAATTTTGATGATGATGCACTTGCTGCTATTGCCAAGGATGCATTATCTAGAAAGACCGGTGCGAGAGGTCTTAGATCGATTATGGAGGGCATACTTCTCGATGTAATGTATGAGATTCCTTCTGATGAATCTATTCTTGCATGTACTGTTACAGAGGATACAGTTACAACAGATGCTGGTCCGGTTATTGAATATGCAGAAGTAAATTAATTATAAAGGACGCGATTTTTCGCGTCCTTTTGTGGAATAATGAGGTGAAAAATGAAGATAAAAAATGTGAGTTTAGACATAGTTTGCGGAGTTACCAGTGCGCTTCCTGATACTGATATGCCAGAGGTGGCTTTTGCAGGTAAATCTAATGTAGGTAAGTCATCGCTTATCAATGCACTTATGAATAGAAAATCGCTTGCGAGAACTTCGTCTCAACCAGGAAAAACTCAAACTATCAATTTTTACAATGTAAATGATGAACTGTATTTTGTAGATTTACCCGGGTATGGATTCGCCAAGGTTTCAGAGGCAGAGAGAGCAAAATGGGGAAAGATGATAGAAAACTATCTCCAGAAGTCAAAGCAGCTTAAGACAGTTTTTTTGCTTATAGACATCAGACATGAGCCTGGAGCTAATGACAAGCAGATGTATGACTGGATTGTTTATCAGGGATATAGACCCGTGATTATTGCGACAAAGCTAGACAAGATTAATCGTTCTCAAAAGGATAAACAGGTAAAACTTATCCGTACAACTCTTGGTATGAAAAAAGAGGATGTTATCATTCCTTTTTCAGCAGAGACAAAACAAGGGCGAGAGGAGATATATGCATATATAGATTCGCTTATGGATGAAAATATGCAGTAAATATTCGTGAAAAGCACTTATAAGACGTGAATTAAAAAGAATTATATTAGATTATTTGATAAAATATATATGTATTTGTTGTTAGACATCTATAATACACAGGAGACATGATATGGCAGAATTAAAATTACAAGAAGCACAACAGGGTATGAATGTCATTTTCAGGACTCAAAATGAGAGCTTGGAAATGAATGAGGAGCAGCTTAGATATCAAAATGAATTTATAGATGATTTTGAGTCATTGAAAATACAAGATAGAGAGCAAATAAGTGATGAGGATTATTTTAGACTGGTTGCAATAAAGAATAGAAATCTCTCGAAGCTCATGATGGGAGATGAAAAGTCTGGAGATGATAGTCCAGAGATGAGTGCTGTCAAGGAAAATCTATCGCTTGTTGAGGAAAAACTAAAAAATCAAGGCGAGCTAAATTCTGAGACAATAGAAGAAATAGTTGGTTGCTACAGTGCCGCTATTTCCAGTTGTAAGTATTATATCGAGACTAAAAATCCCAGGTATGAAGCTGGCAAGAGAAGAAAAAAGATGGTTGGCGATACACTGGAGTATCTCGAAAAGGAAAGATTACAGCTTGAGGAGGGTGCAAGACTATTTCTTGAGAATCAGACAAGTGGAATGACTATTACAAGTGCTATGGATTTGCTTGTGCTGGCAATGATTCATGACTCGAAGCATTCTGATCCTATTGATGGAATAGATAAGTCTGAGCTTGCTGGAGCAAGGGTTCTATCCTTCGAGGATTTTGCAAGCATAGTTGCAAATGATGATACTGACAGCAGTGAAATGATTGAGTTTAAGAACGGAGCACTTGCTTCATACAAACCCTCTGACGGTTTGTTTGGTACTCTTTTTGGCGAGAGTAAATCATCAATTTATAATCGCCAGATGAAGGAGAGATTGTATGAAATCGTTCGTGAGAAGGTTGGAGAAAATACGGATGACGCGAAAAAATTCCTTGCCAGATTTAAGAAGAAAATAGATCTGACTGGTGCCAGAACATCTGTTGGTGTGAGAAAGACGGCAATTAGAGATGGCCTTAGAGAAGCAGGTTTGTTGGGCTCGTCTGTGGAGAGAGTATTAGCTCAAAATGAGAGAGCAATAAATGAAGATAATTCCGAGCTTCAGGCATCAGTTCAGGATACCAGGCTGGCCGAGACTGTCAGGGACATATTCGGACAGTCTGAGATGGACGCTCAGGATAGAAAACGCATGGCAATATCTGCGACAAAAGCAGATCAAAAGATGCTTGCTAAGAATATCAAGGAGATTTTTAAGAAGGCAAAGGCTGCTGGATTAGATATTTCTACTCCTAAGTCGTCCAAGATAAATGAATTATGTGCTGGAAACGTAACCTTTGTTCAGAGTCAGATATTTGAGGCTATGAAGAAGGCTATTTCCTATGTGGACAATTTTAGCGGTGCAGGAGATGTGGATTATGATCAGGTTGTTAATTCAGAATCCTTTGTTAATACTATTTCGGCACTTGTAATCACGAAATTTGTAGCTTCTTCACAGGACAGCAGGAGTCTTTGGGATGAAGAGCTGGAAAATAAAATCAGAGAACAGGCTATGGCTATTGCCACTGCAGCTGGTCGCTTTACAACTAGGGAGGTTATGGAAAAAGTTGCAAGACCTACAATAAAAACTGGCTCTGATGGTCTGGATGATGTTATAGGAAAACATTATCCTAATTGTAAGGCATGGAAGAAGGATAAGGAGTCATTAAAAAAAGGTACAGCATTACTAAAAAAAGTTTGTGACGAATTTAAGGACATTCAGACTCTGACAGCAGAAGGAATCGAGCATGGTCTAACAGCTGATGAAAAGACAAGGCTAAAGGAGTCTGGTGCGACTCTTCAGGAGCTTATGCAAAATGAGGAATCAAAAAGGCTTATAAATTTTGTTGCATCAGAGATAAAGAATAGTATCTATGCGTTGAGTTTTTATGATGTACAGGCGTTACTTATTGGGGGATATAATTTTGATACATCAGCACAGGCCATTGCAGACAGCTTCAAAGATGTAGCTACGCATGAGGAGAAGAAAGATACAAAGGTGGATGATTACGATGAGAAGCTTTCAAAATTCTCTGTGGCTTCAAAGAAGGTTTTTGAGACGATAGGTAGTAGAAATTTCTCATCGCTTATAGAGAATCCCTCAGATTCTGTAGTTGGTCAGTTAAAGACATTTAGAGATGTACTCAAGCGTTTCTCATCTGGTAGAGCTATTATAAGAGAGATTACTGTTGCAAACGCTACTTTCAAGATTGCTCAAAGACCGGACAATACTCTTTTCTTTGTGTCTGATGGACAGGCAATTAAGCTTTCAAGTACAGCGGAACAATTAGCAGCTTTTATAGAAAATGACATGATAACTCACACAGAGGCTTATGGTGAGGAATACGCAAAAGAGATTTTAAGAGAACTGGATTTTGATAGAAATCATAAGGGTAGCTATGTTACATCAAGAAATATTGCTATCAAATATCTTGCTGGAAAATTAAAAGAGAAGGATACATTTTTTACAAATGTATCTACAGATTTGCTTAGACAATGGTGCACTCAGATGGCGGATGGCAATTTGCAACCAGAAGCTATTCGCACAAATGTGAGAACAATAGAATCAACAGTTGCCATAAATGGTAGTGAGACCCTAGAGTTACTTCATAGATATGATGATACAGAGGAGGCTAGATTAGAGAGGGCTAAGGCAGCGGAAGAAAGAGCAGAACGTCAGAGAGAGGAAAAGGTTAGAGCTGCGGCTGAAGTAGCAGTTAATGTTGTAGCAACACCAATACTTGCTGGAGTGGATGCGGCTGTAAAGGTTTATAATAGCGTTAGTGGATTTGCAAAGAAAAAGCTCAGTGCAATTACAGCACGATTCGGATTTGGAAGAAGGAATGCCAGTCAGGGAACTGCACAACAAACGGCTACAGAACAGACGTCAACTACTCAGACAACTGCGACACAAGATACTGCGACACAGCAGACTAACGCACAGACTGCGACAGTACAGGAAGCACAGTCTGCAGCGGTGGTAAACGCTCATGCTGACAGAAGAATAAGGCTTACAAAAGGCGCTCTAATGGTAGGTGCGGCTAAGCAGGCGGTTGGCGCTTTTTGGCATGGCAAAAAGATGGCTGAGATTGAA
>JAZRXQ010000028.1:0-6646 GCA_045600305.1 Lachnospiraceae bacterium | reverse complement strand
AGAGGTCTAGGACCAAATGAAATAATCTTGAGTGAGTTAAGTGCTACAACTGCCTTAGCAATGGGCACAAACTCATTAATCATAGCTGCACAATCCTCAGCGTCTCCAACAGGATACTCGGGAATATATGCACCGATATTGCGAAGCTTTAAGTTGTAGCTTGCGTTGAGCATACCGCAATACGCATCTCCTCTTCCGTCTAAGAGGTCATCCTGTGACTCTTCAGCAGCGGCGATAAACATCTTGGGTCCCTCAAAATGCTTTGCTAAAAGTGTCTCTGAAATCTCAGGTCCAAAGTTTCCAAGATATACACAAAGAGCATTACATCCAGCCTTTTTGATATCCTCCAACGCCTGTACCATGTGAATTTCTGACTCTACTATACAAACAGGACACTCATAGATATCCTCTGCATTGTAAGCCTTCTTGTAAGCATCAACTAGTGCCTTTCTTCTGTTGACTGAGAGGCTCTCAGGGAAACAGTCGCGGCTCACAGCAACGATACCGATTTTAATCTGGGGTCTGTTCATTTTAATAATCCTCCTTAAATGGTTTATTATGACAATTTTGGATTCCTAACTTCACGAAAGTGTCATAATAAAGCCTCTGGAAATTCTTATTTTGCAGCAATCACATCTGCCATATCATACATGCCAGGCTTCTTGCCTGCTAAAAACTTGGCAGCCTCTATTGCACCCTTACCAAATACACCACGTGAATATGCAGTGTGCTTGATCTCGATAACCTCATCGGGTCCACAGAATAATACCTCGTGCTCACCGACTATAGTTCCACCTCTGACAGCAGATATTCCAAGCTCCATCTCACCTCTTTTTTCTCTGCGAGTAGAACGGTCATATATGTACTCATACTGTCCATTTGCTGCATCATTGATTGAATCAGCAAGTGCAAGTGCTGTACCAGAAGGTGCATCTAGCTTCTGATTGTGATGCTTCTCAACTATCTCAATATCATAGCCAGCAGGTGAAAGCACCTCAGTGACTTTTTTGAGAACATCCATAATGAGATTGATTCCTAGTGACATATTGGCAGACTTAAGTACCGCAACCTTGGTAGATGCCTCTCTCATCGCGTCAAGCTGTTCAGCCGAAAGTCCAGTAGAACAAAGCACTACAGGAATCTTTTTTTCAACACTATATGCGAGCAGTCCATCAATAGCAGTTGCATTAGAAAAATCTATAATTACATCTGCATCAACATCACACAACTCAATACTTGAAAAAACTGGATAATCACGAAGCTTTTTATCATACGAATCAACTCCAGCGACAATCTCTATATCAACGTCAGACTCAGCAAGTGTGCTAATCATCTGACCCATACGACCATTACAGCCGTGCATAATTGCTCTAGTCATTTACCCTTACCTCGTTTGCTCAATTATATTCCGTAAGCCTTAACTGTCTCCATAAGTGCTGCCTTAGCACTATCGCTCATAGGACTAAGAGGCATACGAAGAGGTCCAACCTCCATACCTAACTCGTTCATTGCAGTCTTGACAGGAATAGGATTAACATCTGAGAAAAGAGCATCAACTAATGCGCGTCCCTTAAGCTGTATCTCCATAGCCTTCTTGAAATCACCCGCAAGTGCATATGCACACATGTCATGTACGTCCTGAGGAGCTACATTCGACCATACAGAGATAACACCTACGCCACCAATTGAGATAAGGGGAACTACGATTCCATCCTCACCAGAATACAGGTCTATTTTTCCATCAGTTAAATCCATAAGCTTAACAGCCTGTGCAACACTTCCTGTAGCCTCCTTGATACCAACAATATTAGCTTTAGTCTTAGCCAATGTAGCTGCTGTCTCAGGAAGTATATTAACTCCGGTACGTGAAGGCACATTGTAAAGAATAAGTGGTAACTTAGTTGAGTCAGCTATCTTTGAATAATGTGCAATAAGTCCAGCCTGTGAAGCCTTGTTGTAATAAGGTGTAACTAGAAGACATCCATCAGCTCCATTTTCCTCAGCCTCCATAGTGAGCTGAACTGCTGTAGCTGTGCTGTTAGATCCACTGCCTGCAATAACTGGTACACGATGCTTGGTAAATTCAACTGCTGCCTTGATGACATCTCTATGCTCTTCCATGCTAAGTGTAGGGCTCTCACCTGTAGTACCAGCAATAATAATAGCATCTGTACCGTGATCAATCTGATAGTTGATGAGCTCCTCTAGCTTGGTGTAATTAATTGTCTCATCTGCATTCATAGGAGTAACAATTGCGACTCCTGCACCCGTAAAAATTGCCATAATATATAATAACCTCCGTATAAAAATCTATTCCTTTTCTGTTGAAATCATATAAACCGCATCAGCAGCTTCTCTGATCTCCTCAGTAAGCTTGCGCCCTGTAATAATGATATCCGCTTCTCCAATACCTGCATGTAACAAGCTTAGAAGCTCTGTAGCATCAATAACGCCTTCATCAATGAGACCCAATGCTTCATCTAAAATAAGCATCTGACACTCACCTGTAGAAAGCACCTTCCTGGTATATGCAAGACCATTCATAATATCTCTCTTGACATCTGCCCTGGCATCCTCATCAAGGTCCTCGTAGTACTCCCTACCTTTTTCAAAGGTGAAAAACTTTATCTCTGGATTAAGTGTCTTGCAGTAATCCATAATCTGTTCGTCACATTTTCCCTTTAGGAAACTGATCATAATAGTCGACTTGCCCTGTGCACTCGCTTTCAGTCCCATCCCTAATGCCGCTGCCGACTTACCACGTCCCTGTCCATAATAGACAGTTATGCGTCTATCTGCCATATAACATCCTCACTAATAACCCCTGCATATAGTAATCTACTATTACATACAATTGGGTCGATTTTACACCTTTTAAACTTTATTTGCAATAATAATCATTTACGAAAAAAGTGGATTTTTTTACTTTGCAACATTTAATAATGCCAATTTAGCCGTTTTTGCTTGCAATATAGGCATTCTGTGCTATTATATTGCAGTTGATTTATATTAAAAGAGGTAGGAATAATGAAACAGACAAGTGATAACATTAGAAACATAGCAATCATAGCCCATGTCGACCACGGAAAAACTACTCTCGTCGACCAACTCCTTCATCAGAGTGGAGTCTTCAGAGAAAACCAAGAGGTTGCCGAGCGCGTCATGGACTCAAATGACATAGAAAGAGAAAGAGGAATTACCATCCTCTCTAAAAACACTGCAGTTTACTATAAAAACACAAAGATTAACATCATAGATACTCCTGGTCACGCAGACTTCGGTGGTGAGGTTGAGCGAGTTCTTAAGATGGTTAATGGTGTTGTACTGGTAGTTGATGCATTTGAAGGTGCAATGCCCCAGACTAAATTCGTGCTTATGAAGGCGTTGGATTTAGATTTGCCAGTTGTAGTATGCATCAATAAAATTGACCGTCCGGAGGCTAGACCTGACGAGGTTATAGATGAGGTATTAGAGCTCTTTATGGACCTTGGTGCCAATGACGAGCAGCTCGATTGTCCTTTTGTATACGCTTCAGCTAGAGATGGTTATGCAATGCTAAGTCTCGACGACGAGAAAAAAGACATGATGCCTCTCTTTGAGACAATCGTTGATTATATTCCTGCTCCCTCAGGCGACCCCGAGGCCAGCACTCAGGTACTTATTTCAACGATCGATTACAACGAGTATGTTGGTCGTATTGGTGTAGGTAAGGTTGATAACGGCGTCCTCAAAGTTAACCAGGAGGCTGTAGTTGTAAACCATCACGAGCCCGATAAAAAAGTCAAGGTTCGCATCAGCAAGCTATATGAGTTTAGTGGTCTTGATAAAATAGAAGTAAGTGACGCAGGTGTTGGTTCAATCGTCGCAATCTCTGGTATAGCAGACATCCACATTGGTGATACAATCTGCTCACCTGAGAATCCCGAAGCAATTCCTTTCCAGAAGATTTCTGAGCCTACACTTTCAATGAATTTCATTGTAAATGATTCACCTCTTGCAGGACAGGAAGGCAAGTTTGTAACCTCACGTCACCTTCGCGATAGACTTTTTAAGGAGCTCAACACTGACGTCTCTCTCCGCGTAGAGGAAACTGAGGATGCTGATACATATAAGGTAAGTGGTCGCGGTGAGTTACACCTCTCCGTTCTCATTGAAAACATGCGTCGTGAAGGCTTTGAATTTGCAGTTTCTAAGGCTGAGGTTTTATACCATACAGATGAAAACGGCAAAAAGACTGAGCCTATGGAGTTGGCTTACGTAGATGTGCCTGATGAGTTTTCTGGAGTAGTAATTGAGAAGCTCTCTCAGCGTAGAGGAAGCCTCTTAAATATGGGCAGTATCTCAGGTGGATATACACGACTTGAGTTTAGAATTCCCTCTCGTGGTCTCATTGGATACAGAAATGATTTTATGACTGACACCAAGGGTAACGGAATCATCAATACTATTTTTGATGGCTATGACTTATACTGTGGTGATATTCAGTATAGAAAAACTGGTTCACTCATTGCTTTTGAGACTGGTGAATCTGTTACATACGGCCTCTTCCAGGCACAAGATAGAGGAACACTCTTCATTGGTGCTGGCGAGAAGGTATACTCTGGAATGGTTATCGGTATGAGCTCACGCCCTGAGGACATAGAGCTCAA
This sequence comes from Lachnospiraceae bacterium, assembly GCA_045600305.1. Classification (GTDB taxonomy): domain Bacteria; phylum Bacillota; class Clostridia; order Lachnospirales; family Lachnospiraceae; genus JAZRXQ01. Next base: position 1,997 of record JAZRXQ010000028.1, on the reverse strand, counting down.
TGTGTGCAAGAAAAAGCACCTCACAAACACTAGATCATCTAGTGCAGACGAGGCACTTACACTTACCCCTCCCAGAGTCCTCTCTCTTGAGCAGGCGTTAGAGTTTATCGACACTGACGAGCTCTTAGAGATAACTCCTGAAAACATTAGAATCAGAAAAAGAATCCTCGACCCCACACTCAGAAAGCGTGCAGGATTTAATAAGAATTAATCAGCATTAGATAAAAAAAAGTGCTACTCAATTGAGTAGCGCTTTTTTTTATAATCTTCTATTCCACACATCCAATGATATCGTATATATCCTCGATGTTGTGGCGTCTGAGATAATCCTCAATACCCTCTATGATATCAATAGTTGCATCAGGCTTCATGAAATTGGCTGTGCCAACTGATACTGCACTAGCTCCTGCCATCATGAGCTCAAGAGCGTCTGAAGCTGTCAATACACCGCCCATTCCGATTATAGGGATAGCAACAGCGTGTGATGCCTCGTAGACCATTCTAACGGCTACAGGATGAATTGCAGGGCCGCTCATACCACCAGTCTTATTTGCGAGGACAAATTTTTGTCTCTCGACATCAATTTTCATACCGGTAATAGTATTGATAAGCGAAATACCATCTGCTCCTGCACTCTCCACTGCCTTAGCCATTGTAGCTATACTAGTTACATTAGGGCTAAGCTTCATAATGACAGGTTTAGAGCCAGCAAGACGCTTTACAGCACTGGTAACCTCTATTGCTGCTGCAGGGTCCTGTCCAAAGGCTATTCCACCCTCTTTAACATTAGGACATGAAATATTGATTTCTAGTCCTGCTACAGAAGGAACTTCTGCAAGCTTCTCTACTACCTCGCAGTAATCAGATACACTGCGTCCACAGACATTGACAATTATATTGGTATCGTATTTTTCAAGGAAAGGTATGTCCCTCTCCATAAAAACATCTATTCCGGGATTCTGAAGACCTACTGCATTGAGCATACCGCCGTAAACCTCGGCGATACGAGGGGTGTCATTACCCTTCCATGCTATATTGGCAACTCCCTTGGTTACAACTGCACCTAAACGATTTAAATCAACAAATTCTGAGTACTCGATTCCAGAGCCAAAAGTTCCAGAGGCTGTCATGATAGGATTTTTCAACTCTATTCCAGCAAAGGTTATTGATGTATTCATTAGATTTCCACCTCCTCTGCGTTAAAAACAGGGCCTTCAGTACATATTCTGGCGTTGTTAACATGCGAATGATGGTCTACTTCCTTGGTCTTGACCACACAACCAAGACAGGCACCGATTCCACATGCCATTCTCTCCTCAAGAGAGATGTACGCAGGAATACCGTGAAGTGCCGCATAGCTCTTGATAGCCTTGAGCATAGGCATAGGACCGCATGCAAAAATTATGTCCGCCTCAACGTTATCCTCTACTATCGCATCTATAACTGTACCCTTGGTTCCATATTTACCTGAATCCGTTGCAATATGTGTAGCAGAGACATTTCTAAATTCATCCATTAGGAAAAGCTCATCTCTAAAGCCTAATACCGCATCTGTGCTAGCGGAAACATTCTCTAAATCCTTAGCTAACTCCAACATAGGAGGAATACCTATTCCACCACCTATACAGAGTGCCTTTTTTCCTCTTGCAAGCTCTAAATCATATCCGTTGCCGAGAGGTCCTATCAGTCTAATCTGATCTCCTGTATGGAAGGTTGAAAGCTCTGTTGTACCCTTGCCCGCCGTGCGATAAACAAGCCTTATACTTCCATCAAGCCTGTCAATCTCACATATACTAATAGGTCTAGGTAATATCATGCTGCCATCTACGGGATATACCCCCACGAACTGACCAGGCTTCGCCTCATCCGCTATGTGTGTTGCCTTTATCCATACACTATATATCTCATCCGCAATCTCCTCCTGACGAATTATCATTGCGGTCTCATATGATTTTTTCATATACTCTCCTAATATCGCTTTTCAGCTACGCATTATA
>JAZRXQ010000027.1:0-4977 GCA_045600305.1 Lachnospiraceae bacterium | reverse complement strand
TGTGGGTTATGCACCCACATTTCCAATGGGATTTTCTGAGAGAACTGAGTTCTCAATTTCATATGGACTAACTGCTTGGGAAAAGAAGTATATAGCTAGTATGTATGCCATAGACAATGCTAGAATAGAGGCTATTTATGGTGGCAATCAGGATATCGCAATCGGTTTAATTGGTGTGTGCTGCAATATGATGGAGCGTGCTATTGATGCTATTTCAGAGAGCTTTACTTACTGTGATGCCAACGTTCCATTTTTAATTAGTGAAAATGGAAACGACCTGTTTCAATCCATTTTTGAATTACAGGTTTTTCTAGCACAGCGTGAGATGGATCAGACTCGTGCAAAGGAGCTACTTGTTAAATTATATAATTTTGTTGTAGATAATAAGCTTGCTGACGAGCTTATGTGCCATACTAGATTGGCTAAGTACGAGGAGCATAATTTTGATCAGGATGCATTTGACTTTGCAAGGAAAAAGGAGAATGCTCTTCCAGATAATATGTTTGAGCATATTATGGGCTTTGCTGGAATTGCCAAGGATAGGGCGGATAAGATTAAAAAGCACTTGGATGTATATCGCGCAGTGGAGGATAAGCTTTCCAAAGAGGATAATGTACGCCGCATGCGTAAGAACCTCACAGAAGATTTTTACGAGGTGTATGAAAAGGCATTTGAGGCAGCAAATAAATGTTATGAGCTAAGTCCAATGGTCAAGCTATTCTTGTACTTTGGAATTATGGACACAGAGGGCTTTTCAGATGATTATGTTGAGCGTCTCATAAAGCTTGTGCAGACTATTCCAGGCAATGATGGAAGTGGGGTATATACCTTATATAGTTGGCTTAAGCTGGTTTGGATTGGTGAAAAAGAGCCTTCGAAAAACGAAATGGACATGGACTATCGAGGCTTTATCTTAGAACAGCGCAAGAATGGCGAGATTAGAGAAGATGAAGTTCCTGCCAAGATGAATGATCAGTCTGCCAAGTTTAGGTATGAGCTTGACAATTTCTTTAAGTCAGGAAACAGAACTACCAGTGGAAAGATGGGAAGCTTTTGCCCTGTGACCTTCATGGATGATTTTACTATGGAGCCAGAGGCTATGATGCTCAATGTGATGCGCATCAAGTTTGCCATCAGAAAGGTAGAGGATGTAGATTTTAGTATTTTCTATAGAGATGTTATGTTTTCAGATGCGGACCATGGTATCAAGACAGAGCAGGTTAAAAAGAGAATCGAGCCAGATATCATACTGTTTCCCAATGTGGGCAGTAGGTCAATGCTCTGGCAGGAGTGTGGCGGTGTGAAAATTGAGATGCCAGGTCGTATGGTTTTCCCTATCTTTTTGCAGGATGATCTGGATAAACAGGTACAGAAAAACCTAGGAGCTTTCAGATGGGAAATCTGCAAACGAGAGCAGGGCGGTCGTTGGAATGATATTCATACCCAGTGCCTGACCAGTGATTTTTACGATTACTTCACCTTCTATAAGAAAAATAAGGAATTATCTCAGGAGCAGAAGGAAAAGCTCAAGACGCTAATGAGCTCTTCCCGTAACAATACCAGAGAGGCATTTTCGAGACTGTATGCAACCTGGATTGGCTATGAATCTGCTGGAAATATGCGTCTTAATCGAGTGGAGAGAGAGTACTTTAGCAAGCATGTGCCCTTTGCCAAGACCTATCGTTTGGCACTCAGCGGGCATCCTTCGTACGGTGAGCTTATTAGCCGCTATAATATACTTAATGGACAAAAGGTTCATCACTACAAGATGGTATTAGATAAATATCTCAAGCAAGGTGGCAATGATGCAGACCCTATCAGGGAGACTATTGCAGTGCTAGAGATGTAAGTATATAGAGGAGAAATGAAAAATGAAACTAAAAAAGATTTTAACAGCAGTGGCATCACTTGCTGTGGTGATGGCGATTGGTGTTACATCAATTAATGTGACAAGTATTCCAACCTTTGCCGCAAGTAGCATGAAGGTGGAGAACTACGAGGGAAAGGTGGCACTGAAAAATGTCAAGGGTAAGGCCAAGACTTTGAGGGCTGGTGTGAGCCTCTTGACTGGAGACAATCTCACAACCCAAAGCCAAAGCAGTGCTAATATTTTACTCGATAAGACCAAGGATGTTTTAGTAGAAGAGTCAAGTGCTGTTACTGTTAAAAAGTCAGGAAGCGACCTTGACCTAATAGTGGATAAGGGTTCGGTTTTCTTTGATGTATCAAAAAAACTCACATCCAAGGAATCTTTCGAGATTAAGACATCTAATATGGTATGTGGAATCAGGGGAACTGTGGGCGAGGTTAAAACTGTAGTCGACAAGAAAAAGAAGACAACCAAGACCTATGTATATCTTCTTGAAGGAAGTGTAAAGGTAACCTATAACGCCACCAAGAAGAAAAAGAAGACACAGACCATAAAGGCTGGACAAAAGCTAACTGTATCTACCAATACCAGCACGGGCAAGAGTACCACAAGTGTAGCCAAGATAAAGAGTGCTGACATTAAAAAGTCTGTAGCTGAGACAATTAAGGCTGATAGCAAGCTAAAAGCAAGAGTAGAAAAAGGTGTTACGAGCCTTAACTGGACCAAGACACTAAAGGATGCTATTGCTGGAAAAAATGACAGCAAAGATAATAGTACAACTTCATCAGAAATAGGTCCGAAGATATCTGGTTCGCTTGCAAAGAAGGATATCAAGGTAGTCTATGATTGCATCTATTTTGGCAACTATTGGCAGGAAGATACTAACGGAGATGGCAAAGCTGATAAAAACGATGACAAACAGCCAATTATGTGGCGTATCCTAAGTCAAAATGGAAATGACGCATTTATTGTAGCTGATAAGGTATTGGATGCACAGCAATACAATACTGAAAAAGTGGACACCACTTGGGAGACCAGTTATATGCGTTCATGGATGAATGATGTATTCTTAAACAATGCATTTTCTAAGTCAGAGCAGGACGCAATTATAACTACCAAGGTAAAGACTAAGAATACATATCATTATAATACTCCAGGAGGAAATGATACGCTTGACAAGGTTTTCTTGTTGTCAGTAGATGATATACGTAACACAAAATATGGATTTTGTAGTTCAGATTATGAGGAACATTCTTATATCGACGAGAAAAATCAGGTATATGATTATGCAATAAGGAAAATTGGTACTCCGTTTGCTAGAGCATATGGGTTTGAGACTGAATATGGCCACGCAGCAACAGGAACAGGATATTTTGTTTATGGAGAAGACGAGTACCGAGAATGGTGTTTGCGTTCTACAGGACAATACGCAACAAAGGTCGCAGTCAATTATACTAATGGTTGGTGTGATTGGTTTGGAAGAAAAGTAGAAGATCCATCATTTGGTGTATGTCCTGCCATGCATATAGATTTATCTAAGGCAAATTACAAAAAAGCAGGAACTGTAACCTGTGGTCCTACAGTTAAAAATGGTATAGAGTACAAAGAGTAATACTAGATTTTTAAGGAAATAATTGAGCAGCCCCAGAGGATTATCTCTGGGGCTGTAGTGTTACTATTAATGATCAGTAGATATTATACCTCAAAATCAAACCTGATTTCACGAGGCAGTTCTTTTCAATCCATATCAGAGAGCATCTGATAAATCTTGCGATATGCAGTGTCATTATTTGCAACAGCAGCGATTGCTGTACGGGGATGCTGATATGTGAGACCAGTGAGCATGTAAGGAATATCATAGCCCCAGGTACATTTCTCTTTCATCTCAAGCATATACTGCTCTATAAATCCAAGAACAGGCTCTATGCGGTATTTAGGATTTCTAAAGAAGCCGATGAGCTGCTCTAAAGCTGCATTACCAGCACCTCTTCCCATACCACAAACTGTACCATCAACAAAGCTAGCTCCGTGCTGGATTGCACCGATTGTGTTAGCGAACGCACACTGCTGATTGTTGTGGGCGTGTATTCCTACAAACTTACCAGCGGGCTCCATATATTTAAGATAGAAGTCTGTGATTTTCTGAACCTGCTCAGGGTAGAGTGAACCATAAGAATCTACAATGTAGAGAGCCTTGATAGGTGTCTGAGATAGCTCTTTGATTGCAACCTCAAGGTCTGACTCCTGAAGATTGGAAACAGCCATAATATTACAGGTTGTCTCGTAGCCCTTCTTGTCAGCATCCATAATCATATCGATTGCACCAGGCATCTGATGAAGATATGTAGCGATTCTAATCATATCAAGAGGAGACTCAGAAGCATCCACAATATCTGTCTTGTAATCACATCTCTCCACGTCAGCCATGATAGAAAGCTTAAGGTTGGTGTCGTTATCTCCAACAATAGCTCTAATATCATCATCTGAAGAGAACTTCCACTTACCAAACTCATCGGGGTTGAACTGTTGCTTTGAAGCACGATAACCCATCTCCATATAATCAACGCCAGCCTTGACATTCATCTGATAAAGAGACTTAACAAACTCATCACTGAATTCAAAGTTATTTACAAGTCCACCGTCTCGTAGTGTTGCATCAAGAATTCTAACGTCCTCGCGCACTGACATCATATTACCATGATCACCCATTTTTTCTTCCTCATTTCTTTCTTTTTATATTATACTGATGTATATGTGATTGAATAGCCACTTTAACACATTAAAGCGTTGCACTTTAACGCAGTAAACAAGCAACAACAAATCAAAGAATATCACAGCATTTGTTTTTTGTAAAGAAATTTATTAAATAATTATTGTTAGCACTCGAGTTGATAGAGTGCTAATTTTTTATTGACAAAGCATTTTTATAGTAGTAATATGTTTTCTAGTTGTAAGAAAGGCTTACATGAAAATGAGAACTAACAGTGAGAAATAAATGGAGGTAACAAGATGAGCGAGAAAAAAGGAACACTGTCCATAAATAGTGACAATATATTTCCTATTATTAAGAAGTGGTTATATTCTGACCAGGATATTTTTTACAGAGA
>JAZRXQ010000026.1:0-2096 GCA_045600305.1 Lachnospiraceae bacterium | reverse complement strand
TAGTTGCCTTCCCAGCCCTCGTACCAAAGGCCGTCATTATAGTTGGAATTGCCATCGAAGGCAATCCTTGAAAACCAGCTCACATAAGGTGAGGATTCTCTATTCTTAAGCACATCCTCAAAGGCCCAAAAGCCTCTGCCGACATGGTTGAATACTCCATCTAATACCACACGAATTCCTTCGGCATGAAGGTTATCGCAGACGTTTTTGAAATCGTCATTGGTTCCGAGTCTACAATCAATCCTAGTGTAGTCTCTAGTATTATATCCGTGAGTGTCAGATTCGAACACGGGAGAGAAGTAGATGGCGTTTGCACCAGTACTCTTGATGTGAGGAATCCAATCATTCACTTTTAAGATTCTATGCTCTAGGACTCCGTCGTTCTCGAATGGAGCACCACAGAAGCCTAGAGGATAAATCTGATAAAAAACACTTTCAAAAGCCCACATAAATATTAGAAATCAGTAAGGGTAGCAGGTCTCTTCTCGTGGAAAGCTCCCATTCCTTCCTTCTTGTCATGTGTATCATTAACAACACCAAAGAGGTTAGCCTCCATATCGATAGCGTTGTGAATGTCCATATCAAATCCTTCATTGATTGCTGACTTAGCAAGTGATACAGCGTAGCTTCCCTTTGAGATGATCTTTGCAGCCATAGCCTTAGCTGTTGGCATAAGCTCTTCCTTAGCTACTACCTTGTTTACAAGACCGATACGATATGCCTCAGCTGCATCGATGTTGTCACATGTGAAGATGAGCTCCTTAGCGCGTCCCATACCAACAAGACGAGCAAGTCTCTGTGTTCCACCGAATCCAGGGATGATTCCAAGACCAACCTCAGGCTGTCCAAAGATAGCGTTGTCTGACGCGATACGGATATCACATGCCATAGCGATCTCGCATCCACCACCGAGAGCGAATCCATTAACAGCAGCGATAGTAACCTGACGCATCTCCATAAGCTTGAAGAATGGAGCAGAAGCGTTAATACCGAATGCTCTAGCCTCTGGAGCTGTAAATCCAGCCATCTCAGAGATGTCAGCACCAGCTACGAATGACTTGAACTCGTTGCCCTTCTTATCTGGTCCACCTGTAAGGATAACAACCTTAACATCATCTCTAGCCTCAATCTCTGTAAGAGCTGTGTTAAGCTCTGCAAGAGTCTCTGAGTTGAGTGCGTTAAGAGCAGCTGGTCTAGAGATAGCAAGTACAGCAATCTCATCAGCAATATCAAGTGTAAGATTTGTAAAATTACTCATAAATAAAGTCCTCCTCTATAATTGTTTAATTATTAACATAACTAAAAATATTTTAGCACCGGGGGTATTGTATGTCAAAGAAAAGGGGGATATATTTGCGAAAAGTACCACAAAAAAGAGGGAGCCGATGCTGTGGCGTGCATCGGCTCATATATGAAAAAGATTTTATCTGAAGATTTCTTTCTTCTATGCTCTTAGTATATGATTCATTTATGTCAATGATATGTTGTCTATTTTATTTTTCTGTAAACAAAATATGAACAAAATATGTTGAAAAAAATTAAGGAATTTTTAATACCCAAAATTATTTCAATTAGGTATAATAAATCCATTGAGATGTTAAACGGGGGATAACATGAAGATTATTAGTTTTGCAATACCTTGCTATAATTCTGAGAACTATATGCGCAAATGTATTGAGTCTATACTTCCTGGAGGAGAGGATGTAGAGATTATCATCGTAGATGACGGTTCTAATAAGGATAAGACAGCGGAAATTGCTGATGAATACGCAAAGAAGTACCCAACTATAGTTAAGGCAGTACACAAAGAAAATGGCGGCCATGGTGACGCTGTAACAGTAGGAATTCAAAATGCTACTGGCAAATATTTCAAGGTGGTCGACTCAGATGACTGGGTGGATTTGGCAGCATATAAGGCAATCCTAAGCAAACTCAAGGAGTTTGAGACAGAGGGGGAGACCGTTGATATGCTATTGTCCAATTATGTCTATGAGAAGATTGGAGCAAAGCATAAGAAGGTAATGAAGCCTAGCGGTTTTCCTAGGAGCAAAATGATTGGCTGGGATGATGTTGGCCACATTATGAAGGGGCATTAT
>JAZRXQ010000025.1:0-20184 GCA_045600305.1 Lachnospiraceae bacterium | reverse complement strand
AGATACATAAGCCTCGATTGCATGTGTCATAGCGTCCATTCCTGTGTGAGCTGTAAGCTTAGCAGGCATAGTCTCTGCGAGATCAGGATCAACAATAGCGATATCGGGAGTAATCTCGAAATCAGCGATAGGGTACTTAATTCCCTTAGTGTAATCTGTAATAATAGAGAATGCTGTAACCTCTGTAGCTGTACCCGATGTTGAAGGGATAGCTACGAAGTGAGCCTTCTGACGTAGTGTAGGGATACCAAATACCTTGCACATATCCTCAAATGTGCACTCTGGATACTCGTACTTAATCCACATAGCCTTAGCTGCATCGATAGGTGAACCACCACCCATAGCGATAATCCAATCAGGCTCAAACTCGAGCATAACCTTAGCACCATTCATAACTGTATCTACTGAAGGATCCGGCTCAACTCCCTCGATGAGCTTGGTCTCCATGCCTGCTTCCTTGAGGTAATCCTCAACCTTCTGTAAAAATCCACCCCTCTTCATTGCACCGCCACCTACGACGATAACCGCTTTCTTTCCCTTAAGGTTCTTGAGATTCTCTAATGCTCCCTTTCCATGATAGAGATCTCTGGGTAAAGTAAATCTTGCCATTGTAAAAATACCTCCTATGATTTTGTATGGGAAAAGCCCCACATTTAGATTCATTCTATCAAATGTGAGGCTTCTTGTATATTTGACCTTTTAAACAAAAACCAAATGTATATTTTGACGTGCAAAAATTATATTCCTAGAATCGGCTAAACATCTCCTTTATACCTTTGAAAAAATGCCCATTCACAATAATTACAACTCCCCTAAGTAGTCCACCCTTGATCGCTCCAAAAATTTGAAGCGAACGCATAGGCACCTCAACCGATGAATTTATTAGCATTTTGTATTCCGGATTATCCATATTTCTCTCTTCCTTAGGGAAGCTGTGCCCCAGCACCATTTTGGCGATTTTATATATAAATCTAGCCAACGCCGAATGTGGAAGCATATCAGTAAGAGTACTTTCCATTGTAAACTCACCTTTTTTAAGTTCTCGCTCCTCTTCATCCTGCTTTAATATCTTGCGATACTCACTGCTGTGAGGTTCACCAACTGGATTATTATACCAGTCAGGCACCTCTATAAATACATCCTCGCCCTCGACCAAGACCTCAGTCGTCAATCCTCCAACAGACACTGTATATGTACCAGCTACTCTCACCCACTCATCATTCCATATATCAAATGAGTGCTCATCTAATTCCAATTCAACAGACTTACTCTCGCCAGGCTCTAAAAATACCTTGCCAAATGCTCTGAGTTCTCTTCTGGCTCTATACGCTAGCCATGTCTTTTCTTCAGGTGCCACATAGACCTGCACCACCTCTGCTCCAGGTCTATCACCAGTATTAGTAACAGTAACAGAAGCTCTCTTTCCATCGCATTTCAAATCACTGTATTTAAATGTAGTATAGCTGAGTCCATATCCAAAGGGCCAGCGAACCTCTTTTCCTACTTTATCAAAATACCTGTAGCCGACATATATTCCTTCTTTGTACTTAGGGTTTTTATGTCCGTAGTAGCTACTGGTTATATGATCCTCGTACTCATAGGACCACGATTCTGTCAGCCTGCCGCTGGGATTGACTTCTCCGTAAACAATCCTCCTTACAGCCTCTCCAATAGCCTGACCTCCAAGTCCCATATATAAAATACCCCTGACATCGTCTGCCCAAGGACACTCCACTGCCGCACCACAGCATAATACAACTATAGTGTTGGGATTTGCTTTTCTAACTGTCTCTATGAGCTTGCGATGACCTCTGGGCATCTTCATATCGTCCCTATCAAAGCCTTCTGACTCATATCTGTCAGGAAGTCCTGCAAAAACTATTGCAACAGGAGCCTTTTTTGCTTTTTCTGCTGCCTCTTCCAACAAAGCTTCTGTAGTATGTCCCTTCTCATCACAACCAGGTGCATATTCATAATTTGAAAATGCCTCAATGGCAGAGGTTGTATCATAGGGATTGATATGGCTAGAGCCTGCTCCCTGATATCTGGGACTTGCAGCCATCACACCGATAAGTGCCACCTTTGTCTTAGCCTCTAGTGGCAGGATTCCGTCATTTTTAAGTAACACAGCTCCAGACTCTGCTGCCTTAAGCGCAACAGCATTGTTCTTCTCAACCAACTCGTCTGTATGCTTGCTTAAGTTAGATGCCTCACTAGTAGCCAAAGCTTCCTTAGCCCTAGCCATGAGCTTAAGCACTCTAAGTGCACACTTATCTATATCAGATTCCGCAATCTGACCTTCTTCGACCATTTCCTCTACGAGATGTTCCATATAGTCACTTCCACCAGGCATATTGAGGTCACAACCAGCCTTGAAGCTAGCCATCCTGTCGTACATAGCTCCCCAGTCAGTAACCACCATGCCATCAAAACCCCATTCATCTCTAAGAATATCTGATAGTAATTCTTTATCCTCTGTGCAGTGAACGCCATTGATTTTGTTATAAGCACCCATTACCGATGCGGGGTGACCTTTTTTGACTGCTATCTCGAAGGGACGTAAATAAATCTCTCTGAATGTCTTATCATCCACCTTGCTATTAGAGGTAAATCTAAGATACTCCTGATTATTACATGCAAAATGCTTGAGGCATGCGCCTGTTCCATTCTTTTGAATACCACGGATTAGTCCTGCTGCCATATTGCCTGCCAGATGAGGATCCTCGCTAAAATACTCAAAATTTCTTCCACAGAGTGGATTTCTTTTGATGTTAGCACCTGGTCCAAGTACGAGTCCCACTCCATACTGATGAGCCTCGGCTCCTATAGCCGCACCAATCTCCTCCATCAGTTCTATGTCCCAGCTCGCGCCAGAAGTAACTGCCGTAGGAAAACATGTGGCAGGCAGCGAATCATTGATGCCAAGCATATCCACGCCGTCGCCGTTATTTTTAATCACCTGCTTTCTCAGTCCATGTGGTCCATCACACATAAAAAGTGCTGGCAACCCATAAGTGCTTAAATCCTTGGTTTGCCAAAAATTATCGCCTGAGCATAGTGCTATTTTTTCCTTTAAGGATAGTTGTTTTAGTATTTCTTCTACTTGCATTTCTTAATTATACCACTTTGACATTGATGAAGGATAATCTGCAAAATCAGCGTCTGCAGAAGGAGTAACTAAACCTTCGCCTACTGGTTTCTCGTAATGAAAACTTTGATCATCCTTTTGTATAGTTCTAGCATCGCTTATAAGGAAATATTCATAACAATCTCCACCGTTATCCCATGGATTATTTCCCGTTGGATCATCCCAGGTAGCGTCTACTACGTACCATTTTCCACCTACACATACCTTATTCCAAGCGTGGTCGTTATTATATGCGCTGGCAGTCTTATAGCCAAGCTTATTGTAGCACGCTGCAATCGCACATGTATATCCAGCGCATACACTCTTTTTATAAATTATCACACTCGCTAATGATTGGTCTGTCGAGCAACTAGCTCCATCTGGATCTTCGTATTCCACTGTCTTTACTATACTATCATGAATGGAGCGTAGCTTTTCAAAGTCTGAAGTCTTTTTAGCGGCAGCATTCACCCATTCATCAAGCATTAGCTTTGCTTTTTCAGCTACTGACAGTCTATATTCTCCATCAGATAGTCCACCAGTAGAAAGAACCCATACAGTAGACTCTGATGAATTATAGCTCATAGAATATCCATTTCTAATGAAAAAATACTGTGGATTATCAGCAAAAAATGCACTTACTGTTCTATCTACAGATTTAGAATCCAAATAAGGTACCTTTACTGAAGGGATATACCCCTCTTTTTCGCCCTTAAAATCAATATCCTCAGTCAATAGCTTAAAGCACTTGTCATCTAGTTTATCATAAAGCTTTTTTTCTGCTGTATTCAGCTGGCTATAATAATAATCTGATGAGAAACCATCCCAGTATTCTCTTAAGGACTCACTTACAGTAGGAGATGTGATTTCTTCATTATCACTGTCATCAATAATTGTGAAATTCAAGGATTTTGTGCCGGAATATCTAGTCTTAAAGGCTACCTTTACTGTATAATTACCTATTTCAACTGGACCAACTACACTGTTGCCGTTCGTATCTGTCACAGTTACATTATAATACTTACTATCGATAAGCTTTCCATTCGAATCCTTACATATAACATTAGGTGTATGACCCCCGCCATCATATCTAACAACCGCATTGCCTAACTCTACTGACGCAATCCTAGCAATCGTCGTCTTAATACTCTTTTTACAGTTACTGCACTTTCCTGTAATGGCTCCGTTTTTATCAAAGGTCGCCTTTGTTATCTTGGAAGCAGAAAGCTTGTGTCCTGTCTTTTCGATGACCTTATCTTTATTTACAACACAATAAGCACTCGACACTTTGACTTTAGCTTCGTAAGTATATTTACCATCCTTGGTACAGGTGGGCTTCTTTACAATTTTTTTGGTAATCTTGGCTTTTTTAGACACAGTCTTACCACAAGTAATACATTTCAAATTGAAAGTACAGCTAGAATATCCATCCCACCTATATGTGACAGTTCTATCATAGCTATGTGTATGCGCTGCCTCAGCTGTCACTGGATTAAATGCTACTCCTGTAATTGTAGTTGCTGTTAGAGCAATACAAAACACAATTGCTACAAGAACTTTTTTTAATCTAACATCCATGTCTTAACCTCCCGTCTCTTCTACTAATAACTGCCTAGATTTTACTATAAAATTTCTCTTTATTCAACATAATAGCAAAAACCCCAAGACTCATTGTCTTGGGGGTTGCCAAATCTCTTGTATAATTGATAATTATCTCTTACTAAATTGAGGTGCGCGACGAGCAGCCTTGAGACCGTATTTCTTACGCTCCTTCATACGAGGATCACGAGTAAGATATCCAGCCTTCTTGAGTGCAGGTCTGAACTCCTCGTCAGCCTTGCAAAGTGCTCTAGCGATACCATGACGGATTGCTCCAGCCTGTCCTGTGTATCCGCCTCCCTTAACTGTAACGTTAACGTCATACTTGCCAGCTGTCTCTGTAGCTGTGAAAGGCTGACGAACGATAACCTTGAGTGTCTCAAGTCCGAGATACTCATCTATATCACGCTTGTTGATAGTGATCTTTCCTGTACCAGCTGTAAGATAAACTCTTGCAACAGAGCTCTTTCTTCTACCGGTTCCGTAATATGTTGTCTTAGCCATTGTCTATTCCTCCCGATTAAAATGTCAGAGTCTCAGGCTTCTGTGCTGCCTGCTCATGATCAGGGCCTGCGTATACATGAAGCTTAGTATACATCTGGTTACCAAGGGGTCCCTTGGGAAGCATTCCCTTAACTGCGTGCTCGATTACTCTCTCAGGGTGCTTTGCAAGCATCTCCTTAAGTGTAGTCTCTTTCATTCCTCCAACATAATCAGAGTGTCTATAGTAGATCTTCTGATCAAGCTTCTTACCAGTAACCTTGATCTTCTCAGCATTAACTACGATTACATAATCTCCACAATCCATATGAGGTGTAAAGATGGGCTTATTCTTTCCGCGAAGTACCTTAGCAACTTCAGCAGATAAACGGCCAAGTGTCATGCCTGTAGCATCAACAACATACCACTTTCTGTCGATGGTAGCAGGGCTTGCCATAAATGTGCTCATGGAAAAATCCTCCTAAATATAAACCAATAAATTCAAAATAATTCGTTTGCTGATAGGCTGTCCGGGACCATCAGCCTTTCAATAATACTACGCAAGTTTCCCTCTGTCAATCAAAAAATATACAAATTGCAAGAAAAATAGCGACTTTTATTGTATATTATCCTTATATCTAATCCTCTTCAGCATCAATTGCTGCCTGAAGCTTGTCATGAATCTCTGGATCAGCTTTTTTTAAGGAGCATAATCCCTCATCTTTTATAAAACAGTGACTAGAGTTCGCACTTGCGGCTAGTTCTCCTGTCGCCTGATTGATTATCTCATATTCTAGCTCTAATTTGACCCCGTTATATTTTTTTACCTTAGTGTGTATCTCTACCACATCCCCGAAGGTTGTTGTCTTCTTGTACTGAATATTGATACCTACAACCGGCGAAGCTATACCTCGTCTCTCAATCTCCTCAAAGGGTGTTCCTATTTTTTCTAAAAGAAAGACTCTTGCCTCCTCTAACCACTTAATATAATTAGAGTGATGAGTTATGGCCATCTTGTCTGTCTCGTGGTAAGCAACTTTTCTAATATATACTTCCATATGTGTCCTCTCTATAATATAAATGAACCTATCATTTTTTCATTGCTTATAAATAGCGCAATTATATTCCGTACTGTCTGCGCAAATCAATAGACAGATGATCCAAATCAGGATAGACAGTTTTTTCTGTGATTCCCAAGGAATTGAGGCTGTCTATAAAATACTTTTTCCTGTCTCCTGGAATAACCATTTTATATAGCGTATCCTCGTCGCAGATCTTCTCTAATCGCGCTGTACCATTATGAACGGTAAAGTTAGCTTGCTGAGAATTCATTCGACGGTCATTTTCAATTGAACTACATGCTAGTATTCTGCCATCTAACTCATGATTATGATGATTATGCTTAAAAGCAGGAAGTAGCATCTCCTGAGTAGTCTCGGCATCTATTGGATAAATACAGTGACCAAACCCTTGCGTATCATTAAATCTATCTGGAACAAGAATCCATATTCCAGCATCCTTGTCATCTGTAGTCTCATATGTCTCAACTGCAAAAAAAGCGGCTATTAGTGGAGCTGTTGTCCAGTCCAAAAGCCTTGTCGGCAGACCATAGTGCTGCATCAACGATACCCACGCCGCATAATTTTTCTTAGCAGGGGGACTCTCTAACATCCTATGTGCCTCGGTATAAAAATCGTTAGTTATGAATCTCTCGACTTCCATTCTCTTATCTGATCTCTGAATAGAGGGAATCAGTTCAAGAGATGCATCTTCTTCTCCTCTGTACCAAAGCCTGCCTGTATGTTTTTCTTTTAGTCTGCCCACAAACCTGAGCAAATCATCTATTGTTGAAATCCTGCCTACTATCATAGCTACCTCGCAAACTATTAATGGCTAATATTTAAATACCATACTTATTATAATACACTCAGAAGTAGTATTTGTATATTGTTATTACAAGTTTTATTCTACGGATTTTGCGTCATATTGTCTCAAAATCTATACTTTTTTACAATTCTTTTTAACAAATATACTCGTTATATCTGCCAATATCTGCATTAGATAGCTTGGCTGTGATTTTAGTCCCCTCTGATAGGTATTCTGTAGATGTTACTGAGCCACTTTGAGTCAGGGTACTTACAATGTTACCTTTGTCATAAGGTATTATAAGAGTACATTCCTTGACACCTATGAGATACTCTATCTCATTTACTAGCTCATCTATTCCGCTCTCAGACTTGGCACTAATATAGATATGAGTGGTGTCGGAGTGTATCGCTACTGTACCGGGCACCTTGTCGCTGAGGTCACACTTGTTGTGAACTATGATTGTAGGAATACCGCCTGCTCCCAGCTCACTAAGCGTCCTGGTGGTAACTTCAATATGTTCGCTGACATACTCATCTGAATCGTCTATGACATGTAGTATTACATCTGCCTCTGCCGCTTCCTCAAGTGTGGAGCCAAAAGCCTTAACCAGATTATGAGGCAGCTTATCGATAAAGCCTACTGTATCTGATAAAAGTATAGGCGTATGCCCCTTGATGTTTACTCTTCTAACTGTAGTGTCGAGAGTTGCAAAAAGCATGTTTTCCTCATACACTAATTTTTCAGAATCCAGATATTCAGAACTAGTATATTTTTTTATAAACGCATTCATAAGCGTGGACTTACCTGCATTGGTATAACCTACAAGTGCTACTCTTATAATTCCACTATTCTCTCTTCTCGCCCTCTGGATTTTTCGATTTTTTTCTACTTCTTCCAACTCTTTTTTCAAGTGTGTGAGTCTGCGCTCTAGGTATCGTCTGTCTAACTCTAGCTGTTTTTCTCCAGAACCCTTGTTACTCATAGCTCCGCTGCCGCCACCCTGTCTGGATAGTGCTGCATGCAAACCAACAAGTCTAGGAAGCATATACTGTAATGATGCTACCTCAACCTGTAGTTTAGCCTCCCTAGACTTGGCTCTTCTGGAAAAAATCTCCAATATAAGAGCACTCCTATCCATCACTGCACAGCCTATATCGTCTTGTAGATTACGCAGCTGTGACGGTGATAGTGAATTGTCAAAGACAACTATATCAACCTCGTGGATAGTGACATCTTCTTTTAGCTCCTGCACTTTTCCTTGACCAATAAAAGTCGCCTTGTTGGCAGATGTGAGATTCTGTACCATAACTTCTACGACTTCCATCTCACAGGCCTCTGCTAGACCGGCAAGCTCTTTCATTGACCTATCAAAGTCCTTGTCTTCTCCTGTATCTACACCTACTATTATTGCTTTTTCCATTAATTAACCCTATAAAAACTCAATTCCTATCATAGTCAGTCCAACTGCTGGTGCAGTAGGACCTGCATTTTTGCGATCCCTAGCCTCTATAATATCAGTTATCTTTTCAGGCGCAGTTTTACCAATTCCCACCTCTATAAGTGTTCCCGCTATAATTCTAACCATGTTATACAAAAAACCTGAGCCTGTGACAGTGATAGAAATCATATTCCCTTCTTTTTTTACATCACAGGAATAAATAGTTCTCACATGATCTGCTGCCTGCGAATAGACCGATGCAAAGCTTGTAAAATCATGTTCCCCTTCTAGCAACTCTGCTGCCTTTTGCATAGCAACTATATCCAGCTTCCTGTAATAATGATATGTATCATATCTCTCAATAGGTACGGGAAATTCTGTATTTAATATTCTATATGAATACGTCTTTTTACTATCACAATGTCTGGGATGAAAATCATAAGCAACATCCGTAGCCTCCCACACCACGATATCATGTGGAAGTCTTTGATTAAGTGCATATGGAAGCTTTTCTGTCGGAATACGAGTTGCAGTATCGAATACCGCTACGTTACCTAGGGAATGAACTCCAGCATCCGTTCGACTAGCACCAATTACTTCTATCTCTTCGCCAGTTAATTCTGAAATAACTGCATTAAGTGTTCCCTCGATTGTCATCTGCTCCGGCATCTTTGCAAAGCCGTGATACTTCCTACCATCGTATGAAACTCTAAGCATAACTCGCCTTTTTTCACACATATCATTCTCCACAAGATAAAAAGGGGCGCAAATCTACGCCCCTTTGATTACATAGCTAAAATTTTCTTGACGTAATTATTTACTATCAAATCTCCATATGCATCATTAGGTGATGCCGCCCATCCTCTTCCAATGGGATTCTGTGGAATGCCTAGCCAATACACAAATGCGGCACTTCCACGGGGAACCCACTTAAATCTGTCATCGATAAGTGGATTATTAAGAGCATCCTTGCATCCATAAGCCTTTAGATGCTGAACCTGACAGCGAATACCCATTCGAATATTTTCAAACTCTAATATATCTGCATCAGCAGCTCCCGTTGCTCCCATTCCTGCAAAATTGTAGCTATCTGGTGCAACACTGGTATCCCTATACAAAAGGAGTCCTGTCTCAATCATCGCTTGCCCAAAGAGTACCTCTGCTCTAACACCCTCTGCTTCGCATTCCTCCATTACTATCTTGGCAAAATCCTCCACAGTAGGTGCGCCTCCAGGTCCTAGGTATTCCGCAGGATACATCACATCTCGTTCTGTGCGCTCTCTCATATGATAATATGCTGCTAACTGCTCTGCAGTGCAACGGCTTTTACCCATTATTCTGTAAAGTGCTTTTATTGATTTTGTATTGCTTAGCTTAGAAAAGTATGTAACCCCTGCCTCGTCCTTTACAACGGCTCTAACAGTATAATAAACTCTTACGTCAGGAAGCTCATCTAAATGGTCCTTATATTTAAGTGTTCCCGCTTCGACCTTGGCAAATATATTTCCTAGCTCACCCTTTTTCTTACTCTTGTAAATATAGTATTCAGAGACACCTGGCACTTCCGTCCATTTAATTACAGTCTCTCCCCACTTGTCGTATTTAACAGAACTAAGTGTTGGCACTCCAATTTCTGAAAATGTAACTGGAGCAGATTTTTCTGATTCAACAAGCTTCTCTCCTGATCCTCTTGTTGCCGTAACTACATACTCATATTCTACACCTGGTTCTACTGTCTTATCATCAAACTTAGTCTTTGTAGACTTCATTTTTTTGATAAGTGTGTATTCCTCTTCAGCCGCTGTCTTTCTGTACACTCGATAAGTCGCCGCTTTTTTTACCTTGTCCCATGCTAGTCTTACAGTGCCATCATCAAGCTGTTTTACAGCCTTGATAACAGGAGCCTTAACTGTAGCTGCATTAACATTTTCTGGAATCATAAATGCTGATATAGCTATAATTACAATTGCGATAGCTGATAATATTTTTCTCATATCATCATTCTCCCTTCTCTCATCATTATTCCAATAAAAGCTTTTAAGAATCTATATATTTCCAATCCATCCCAAAGCACAATTACTCCATTTGCTGACAGGATTTTAAGTGCAATAATTACTGCAAGATACAAAAAAATTATTACATACGCCGCTTTATCTATGGATGTGTAGCAAAGTGGCTTCATCTTGGTTCTGCCCTCTCCCCCATGATAGCATCTGGCCTCCATAGCAAGAGCCAAGTCATTAGCTCTTCTAAATGCCGATACAAACAGCGGAACAAGCAGAGGAATTAACGCCTTTATTTTCTTAAAAAGCCCTCCTTCATCAAACTCCGCACCTCTTGCCATTTGTGCCTTCATAATCTTATCCGTCTCTTCTACGAGTATTGGAATAAAGCGAAGTGCTATCGACATCATCATTGCTAGCTCATGAACTGGGAAGTGAATCTTATTAAGCGGTCTAAATGCTCTCTCCAAACCATCCGTCAATTGATTAGGTGTTGTAGTTAGAGTCATAAGAGAGGTTCCTATGATTAGGATACCAATTCTAAACACCATCTTTATTGCGTTATATATACCTTCATATGTGAGCTTGAGCTTCCAAAGCTGAAATATTATCTGACCATCTGTAAAAAACATGTTAAAAACAGCGGTTATGCAAATAATAACGATTACACCTCTAAGGCCTCTTACTATGTAGCTAAACGGAACCTTAGAAAGCTTGATAATAGTGACCAAGCTAGCAAATACAATTACAAAGCCTAACACACCTGGATATATAAATGTTGTAACTAAAAATATTAGCGTGGCCAGCAATTTAACCCTGGGATCTAATCGATGGAGTACCGAATTTACCGGGTAATACTGACCAATCGTCATCTCGCGAAACAATCTATCTCTCCAATGCCTTTAAAATACTATCACGAGCCTCTTTTACTGTTGTACAATCTGTATCTACATTAAGGCCCAGCTCTAATAACTCATCCATCAAATATGTAACCTGAGGTGCCGCTAATCCCATACTCTCAAGGTGTTTATAATGAGAAAAAACATCCTTGGGCACTCCATCATATTTGATTCTTCCCTTATCCATAACTACGACTCTGTCAACGTATCTGGCAACATCCTCCATGGAATGTGAGACTAAAATAACTGATATGCCCTTCGTATCGTGCAAGAGCTTTATCTGGTCGAGTATTTCATCTCTTCCTGCTGGATCAAGTCCTGCAGTAGGCTCATCTAAGACTAGTACCTGTGGCTCCATTGCGAGGACTCCCGCTATTGCCACACGTCTTTTTTGTCCTCCTGACAGCTCAAAGGGAGACTCCTCATATATGCTCTCATCAAGCCCGACTAATCTAAGGGCTTCCTTTGCCTTTTCATTAGCCTCAACCTTTGACAACCCCATATTTCTTGGTCCATATGCGACATCCTCTAAGACAGTTGCCTCAAAAAGCTGATGCTCTGGATACTGAAAAACGAGTCCAACTAAACGTCTAAGCTCGCGCATTGACATACGCTCTTGCTTTTGTGCCTCTTTTTTTCCTTTTGTCTTTTTTACCTTTGTAATCTCTTTGTCATTTACAAAAATCTGACCATTACTGGGCTTTAATAATCCATTTAAATGCTGGATAAGAGTCGATTTCCCACTTCCAGTATGTCCTATTATCCCTAAAAACTGTCCATCAGGTATCTCAAGATTGATATCTTTTAGCGCATGCTTTTCATAGGCACTTCCCGCTGAATATATGTAACCTACATCACAAAGTCTAATTGCCATTTTTTACCTTTAAAAGTGCTTCCTTTAATTCCTGTCTTGTGAGTATCGAGTCCGGCAAATCCACGCCTGACTTCTTAAGCTCCCATGCAAGCTCTGTTATCTGAGGAACATCCATTCTATGAACCTTTAAGAATTCTACATCCTTAAACACCTCTTTAGGTGTCCCTTCCAGAATAATTTCACCACTATCCATTACAAATACATAGTCACAGTCTACAACCTCTTCCATATAGTGCGTAATAAGGATAATAGTAACATTCTTTTCTTTGTTGAGCTTCCAAGCCGCTTTTAGCACCTCCTTACGCCCAACTGGGTCAAGCATTGCCGTGGGTTCATCTAATATGATGCATTTAGGCTCCATTGCCATAACTGACGCAATTGCTACGCGTTGCTTCTGCCCTCCCGACAGCTTATTAGGAGAATGTGTCCTGTATTCTGCCATACCAACTGACTCTAGTGATGAAGTGACTCTGTCAACGATTTCAGCCGATGGCACTCCTAGATTTTCTGGACCAAAGGCTACATCCTCTTCTACGACTGATGCCACAATCTGATTGTCAGGGTTTTGAAATACCATTCCTGCGGCTTGTCTGATTTCAAGCAGCTTGCTCTCATCATTTGTATCCTTACCGTCAACATACATTTTTCCCTCATCTGGAGTTAATAGAACATTCATATGCTTGGCTAGGGTCGATTTTCCAGAGCCATTATGACCTAATATAGCCACAAAGCTCCCAGGCTTTATCTCAATATTAATATTACTTAAGGCGGTATGAACGGCTTCTATATTGCCTTCTTCATCCCGCCTTATATATTTATGAACTAGATTTTCTGATTTGATCATTTTCTATGATTCTCTATAAATCTCTCTATACGCTCAAGCGCGATTTTAAGGTTTTCAAGTGAATACGCATACGAAATTCTAACAAAGCCCTCGCCGCTTGCACCAAACGCTGTACCAGGAACTACTGCCACCTTTTCTTCTTTTAACAAGGTCGTCGCAAATTCATCTGAACTCATGCCAAACTCTGCAATAGACGGGAATATATAGAACGCTCCATATGGCTCAAAGCATTTAAGACCCATTCTTTCAAATTCATGTACCAGGAAACGGCGTCTACGATTATATTCCTCACGCATCTCTACGACATCCTTGTCACCATTTTTTAGTGCCTCAACGGCTGCATACTGGCTATTAGTTGGAGCACACATAATGCAATACTGATGAATTTTTAGCATCTGTGTGAGGATAGGCTCTGGTGCACAAGCGTATCCTAATCTCCAGCCTGTCATCGCATAGGACTTTGAAAAGCCATTGATGAGCACAGTTCTCTCCCTCATACCGGGTAGCTCTGCTATACTTACATGGTTTTCAAGATAAGTAAGTTCAGCGTATATCTCATCACTGAGCACGAATAAATCATATTTTTCAACAAGCTCAGCTATTGCCTCTAAATCCTTTCTCTCCATAACAGCACCTGTAGGGTTATTAGGGAAAGGAAGTACCAAAAGCTTACTCTTAGGTGTAATCGCAGCCTCTAATTCAGCAGCTGTAAGTCTGAATTCATTTTCCTCCTTGAGGTCAATTACAACTGGCACACCACCTGCTAAAAGTGTACATGGCAAATATGATACATAGCTAGGCTGAGGAATAATAACCTCATCTCCTGGATCTAGCATGGCACGCATAGCAATATCTATAGCTTCACTGCCACCTACTGTTATCATGACCTCTTTATTATAATCGTAAGAGATATTGAAACGTCTCTTGAGATATTTTGTTACCTCTTCCTTGAGTTCCTTAAGTCCAGCATTAGAGGTATAGAATGTACGACCCTTTTCTAGTGTATAGATACCCTCATCCCTAATATGCCAGGGAGTATCAAAATCAGGCTCTCCTACACCCAATGAAATAGCGTCCTTCATTTCGCTAACTATATCAAAAAATTTTCTAATGCCCGAAGGCTCAATATCAGTAATTAGTTTTGAAACGGGATTTCTCATGGTGTCATCATGATCCTTTCGTCCTTAGGTGCCACAGCCATAATCGTACCATGGTCCTTGTATTTCTTTAGTATAAAATTAGTCTTGGTTGAAAGTACTGAGTCTAGAGTTGAAAGCTTATCGGTAACAAAACCTGAAACCTCTCTAAGTGTCTTACCTTCAATCGAAACCATTAAATCAAAGCTTCCGCTAATAAGATAAACAGCATTTACCTCAGGATATTTGTATATCCTCTCCGCAACCTTATCAAAGCCCATCTCTCTTTGAGGAGTAACTCTAACCTCTATAAGTGCTGTTACCTTTTCCTCATCAACCTTATCCCAGTTAATAAGTGTATGATATCCGCAAATGATGTGTTCTTCTTCCATTGCAAGAATCTCCGCCGCGACAGTCTTGGCATCACTACCAAGCATAACCGCTAACTCCTCAACATCAACCTTTGAATTTTTCTCGATGTACTCAAGTATCTGTTTTCTCATAGCAATCTATTTCTCCTATGTCTTGTCTATAAATCTACGCTCATCACCAGATATTAAAACTCTATCATTAGAAGCGTTTAACTTACCAATTATTGTTGCTGTTATCCCCGCTTCTTTCAATCTCTCTACTATCTCATCGGCCTCTTTAGCTACTATCATTAGAGCCCCACATGAATCTACTTCGTAAGGATTGATGTCTAGTAGCTCACATATCTCTATGGTCTCCTGTCTAATTGGTATGTCCCGAAGTCCTATCTCCATACCACAGCCTAGACTCTGCCCCAGCTCCCACAGTCCGCCAAAGATTCCTTTAGAGCCAAGTGGCTTAAGCATTAGTGCTCCATTATCTAACGCAACACGTGCTTCTTCTTGAACTGATAAAAATCTATCAAAATGACCTGCCTCATCTAATAACCAAGCTGGTAATCTTTTTTCTAACTCTAATCTGTTGGTCTCAGTCAAAACACTGGTTGCATCTAAAGCAACCCACTTTGTTACAATAACCTGTGGCTGGTCAGCTAAATCTATCGACCTACTACTAGCAGTACCAACCTTGCCAATTGCAGTTATGCTCACAACACTTCTCGATATCTCATCAGAAACCTCTGTGTGCCCACCAAGTATATCTATCTGCAGTTGGCTGGTAAGACTAGATATTGCTTTTATCGTATCAGCCAGCTTTTTTTCTGAAACCCTGTCAGACAAGGTTATCATCAGCTGCACGCCTGTAGGTGTAGCCCCTCTAGCCCATAATCCATTAACACATCTATAAAGCGTCCTAACAGCGGTCAATTCTAATTGGTTGTATTTATCAACAATGGTCTGTGCCACGGTGATAACATCACCTAGCGCAGACTCATCGTGTTTGCTACTTATATTTTTTAGAATCGACCTTCTATATATTGTATCTGATACTTTACCATTTTTCATGGATTATATATCACCATTACCTTCGTCAGAGCCAGTATCTCCGCCAATCTCCACTACATCATCATCACCGTCATCCCAGTCATCATCGTCATCATCATCTGGCTGAACAGGTGTATCCTTTTGATTCTTTAGAGTGCTAGCGGTAGAACGAACTGTATCCTCGTCCTTTGAATCAATTGCTGATTTGAGCGACGAAATAGCACTGTCACTAGCTCCTGATGTACCTACAAGAACAATCTTGGGCGAAGGGTTATACACACTGGTATTAAAAATCTCTCTAGATTCTACATTGCCATCTACCTTTACGACCTTCCAAAGTCTAGCAGTATAACCTATATGTGCGCTCTGATCTGTATTGCATGTTCCTAGAGGAAGATTAGGATCAAGTGTAAATTTGGTCTCAGGCTGAGTTGTACTAGTTGTCTCGCTCTCAAATGAAATAGAGCGATTTGAAGGTCTAGTCTCCTCGCCATACACGTTGAAGGTTATTCTACCACCTGATGTGTATCCCTCGATATAAATAGGGAAATCATAATTATTAGTAAACTTAAAGTCCTTGATTCCATCTGCAATAGCAGCATCCATCGAAGGCTGTACATATGATACTATCATTGAGTGAGCTGATCTGGTATCAATCTGAAGCTCAGCTCTAATTACAGCATTGTAAAGTGTTGTACTTACCTGGCAGATTCCACCACCGTATGTCTGAACAGTTGTACCGTTCTCATATGAACCAGCTAACTGATATCCATTCTCAGCGGTAAAAGGCTTAACCTTATCCTGAACAGAGAGCTGCTCACCAGGATAAAGAAGTGAACCATCAATGAGCTTGGCTCCATTTGCCACATTTGCTGCTCTTCCGGAATTTGATGAAGAATAGTCGGTTGTATAGGTTCCTATTATTTCCTTTACTCTGCTAAGCTGTTCTTTTGTTGCCTGTGGTTTCCTAACCTGACAGATGAGCTCGAAAATCTTTGAGTCACCCTTCCATCCGTTTGAGAGACCATCTAGGATAAGCCTTGCAGATTCATCAGCGTCTACCTTGACGCCATTTACTCCATCCTCAATAATAAACTGTCCATCTACTCGCTTGAGACTAGCATTGATAGGCTCTATATCCATAGCTGATGTGTTCTTAGCAACATAATCCTTGATCATCTGCTCATCAAAGCTATATTCCATATCATAAACAACACTCTCGTTAGCCAAATCCTTTTCTGACTTGTATCTCTCTATGATGCTTCCTGTCACCCCGATATTGAGAGCGTCCTTGACCATTCCCTTGTTGCTCCATACCATTCCAAAGTCAGATGCCTTTGCATTGATTGCCAACTCCTGAGCATCTAATTCTATTATTGTACCAGCAACTTCGGCTACTCTAGCCTCTATGGCTTCTGTCGCCTCAACCTCTGTCATTCCACCTGCAGCGATATCTCCGAAATAAACTCCGTCAGCGATTACTCTGTTACGATCTGCTGCCTGACTAATCTCTGTGGCAGCAAAAACCGAACATGCCACAGCTGCTGATGCAAGAATAATTTGAAATACTGTCTTTTTCATAGCGTTACCTTCTTTATAATAGTATGACTTAAATATAAGCCTAGCTTTCCAAGTTAGAATTAATTGTAGTAGAGTGCCTTTTCTTTTTCAATGCACAAATACAACAGAATATTTGACACTTGTGGTTGTTTTATGTATATTTTTACTATTACTACTATATATTCGAAAAATGTGAGAAAAAAATGGAGTTTATTAGAGCTTTTCCTATACTAATTATTATAGCTGTTTGTCTTATTTTTCTGACCATCAAAAGGCACAGACTGGCAAAAAAGCTAACCGAGACCGAAGAAGAATACTTAAAGCGTGAGCATGATGCCAATTTTGCCAGAAAACAAGATATTTCAGAGTTGCCATATATCGTTATCCCTGATGAAATTGTCGCTATAGATTCCGAGATTGCTGCGCTGGCAGCGCAAAAGAACAGCATCTTAAACCTATCCAACCAGAGTAATACGGATTTGAAGCTGGCTTATGGGGTAGCCAATCTTGAGACACTAACCAAGTGCGACGACAATTATGCCGCCTTAGTTAGGCGATTAAATGCTATCGGCAAGGATTTTTTAGATGCTGGTAATATAAATGATGCTTTGCGAGCATTAGAGTATGCAATCGATATTGGTTCTGATATCTCAACAACCTATGAGATGCTATCACAGATATATAACGAAAATAATAATTCTGAACGCATAGCCTGGCTTCATGATATGGCAGAGCAATTAGATTCAATTCAAAAGGATACCATACTAAAAAAGATAGGGACGCATTAAGCGTCCCATTTTTATGCATTAAATTCAGTTATATTGGCATCATTGAGCGTGAAATCATAATAATTGAGATCCTCTCTAAAGGTCCATCCCACACTCTTCCAAAAGGCATTTCCAACCTCATTGTTTTTAAATGCAATAAGGCTAACCTTATTAATCTTTTCAGCTTGAAGTGCTCTCATGCACTCCACTGCCATCTGCTTGCCGATACCTCTTTTTCTGTGATCCTCACGTACACATACATGATAAAAGCATCCTCTTCTACCGTCATGACCACAGAGAATAGCGCCAACTATCTCATCAGCATCCAATGCAACCATGCTGATGCCAGGATTGCGTTTAATAAAGCGTTCTACACCCTCTTTGGAATCGTCAATGCTTCGTATTCCAAATCCATGAATTCCCATCCACAAATCGTAAACTGCCTCATAATCTTCAATTGTTATTGGTCTAATTGTTGCTTGCACTGATTACTCCCAAATCTCAAACATCTAGTTCTAATACACCTTACTGCTACTTAGGGAAACGAAGGAACTAGCTTAAGTCCCATATTTTCCTCTAAGCCAAACAGTATATTCATGTTCTGAACTGCCTGTCCTGCGGCACCCTTCACAATATTATCAAGTGCGCTCATCATAATAACACGTCCGGTTCTATCGTCAATTACAAATCCGATATCTACAAAATTGCTTCCCTCTACCCACTTGGTCTCAGGGCACTTGCCCTCGCCAAGAAGTCTGATGAAATACTCATCCTTGTAGTACTTCTCATAAGCAGCCTGAATATCTGCTGCTGTGGGAAGTGTACCGTCTGCTTTTTTATTAAGCTTAGCATACTCTGTTGCCAAGATGCCTCTATTCATAGGAACGAGATGAGGTGTGAAGTTGATAACTACCTCTCCGCCCTTGGCGTATCCTAGCTGTTCCTCAATCTCAGGAGTATGTCTGTGACTAGCCACACCATATGCCTTGATATTCTCATTAACCTCACAGAAGAGATTAGGTAGCTTAGCACCTCGACCAGCACCTGAGGTACCACTCTTGGCATCTATTATGAGTGTGTCTGTATCTATAAGTCCCTCTTTTACAAGAGGATATGCTGCTAATATTGAGCATGTAGTATAGCAACCAGGGTTTGCGATAAGTCTTGTATCCTTATTGATAAGACCTCTATTTATCTCGCAAAGTCCATATACAGCTTCCTCGATAAGCTTGGTTGACTTGTGCTCTATCTTGTACCACTTCTCATAAGTAGCAACGTCCTTGATACGATAATCTGCTGACAAATCTATAAACTTAGCCTTGTTAAGAAGCTCATCTGTGAGAAGTCCCTGAAGATATCCCTGGGGTGTAGCTGTAAATACTACGTCTGCCTCTTCAACTAACTTGTCAATATCATCATCAAGACACTTGTCCTCAACTATCTTCATAAAATTGCCATATACGCTGGCAAACTTCTCATCCACATAGCTGCGTGATCCATACCACACAATCTCAGCCTCAGGATGATTTAACAATATTCTAACTATTTCAGCTCCTGCATATCCAGTAGCTCCAATTATTCCAACTTTTATCATAGTCTTACTCCAATATACAAAATTCCGATTAAGTTAACACTATAACACACGCACTTAGGTTATGCAAGCACAGTTCAATTAATGTCATTCCTTCTCTTGAGTTGATAATTTCTTAAGGCCCTTCTTTTTTTCCATAATAGACTTCTACATTAATTCAACAGATTTTTGATTTGCTCGGCATCATAGGTTACGCAGGTTTCTTTCTCTGCCTCAATACGATATAAGGCGTTAGCACAAATATGTTCTGCTGCCTGCTCAATATCTCTGATACCAGAGGTGTTCTTGAAGATATCCATTACCGCATCTAAACCATCATCTGTAATAGTAATCTCCTCATCCAAAAGCCCTATTCTCTTAAGAACCTTGGGCATAGCAAACCTGGTAAAAATAACTCGCTTTTGATCAAGTGTGTAATCAGGAAGCTCTATAACCGCAAATCTTGACATAAGAGGTGCCGATATGGCGCTCCTGTCATTAGCTGTGGCGATAGGATATACACCAGTTGTAGGTATATTGCACTCTATGTAGTTATCAGTAAATCCAAGATTATCAAGTAAGGTTAAAAGCACATCCGCAGGATTG
>JAZRXQ010000024.1:0-12331 GCA_045600305.1 Lachnospiraceae bacterium | reverse complement strand
TGTTCTATGACCACAACAGTATTGCCACTGTCAGAAAGTCTCCTAAGAATTGTCACTAGCTTGTTGACATCCTCAAAATGAAGTCCTGTAGTTGGCTCGTCCATAACATATATGGTCTTGCCAGTAGGACGTTTGCTAAGTTCTGTCGCCAATTTGATTCGCTGAGCCTCTCCACCTGACAACTCCGTCGAAGGCTGCCCAAGTCTGATGTATCCAAGCCCGACATCATATAATGTCTGTATCTTATTCCTTATAGAAGGAATATTGGCAAAGAATTCTAATGCCTCCTCCACTGTCATGTTTAATACGTCATATATAGTCTTGCCCTTGTACCTTACCTCTAAAGTCTCTCTATTATATCTCTTGCCCTGACAAACCTCACAAGGTACATAGACATCTGGCAGGAAATGCATCTCTATTTTAACAATACCATCTCCTGAACAAGCCTCACAACGACCACCCTTGACATTGAAGCTGAATCTACCCTTGGCATATCCTCTAGCCTTGGCATCAGGAGTAGATGCAAAGAGGTCTCTAATCATATCAAATACACCTGTATATGTGGCGGGATTAGATCTCGGTGTTCGACCAATCGGTGACTGATCGATATCTATAATCTTGTCAAGCTGGTCCACTCCCTCTATGGAATCATGTTTTCCAGGAATAGTACGTGCTCTATTAAGTACCTGCGCCAGCTTTTTGTGTAGAATCTCATTAGTAAGGGATGATTTTCCACTACCTGATACACCTGTAACACAGGTCATAATACCTAGTGGAATCTGTACATCTATATTCTTGAGATTGTTCTCCCTAGCACCCTTGACCTCAATCCAGCCAGTAGGCTTGCGACGAGATGACGGAACCTCTATCCTGCGTCTGCCACTGAGGTAGTCTCCTGTTATAGAGTCCTTGCATGCCATGATCTCCTCAGCAGTTCCGGCAACAATAACCTCACCACCATGCTCACCTGCACCTGGTCCTATGTCCACTATAAAATCAGCCTCGCGCATAGTATCCTCATCGTGCTCAACAACAAGAAGCGTATTGCCAAGGTCTCTAAGACGCTTCAACGTAGCAATAAGCTTGTCATTGTCCCTCTGGTGAAGACCTATACTCGGCTCATCCAAAATATATGCCACTCCGACAAGTCCTGAGCCTATTTGTGTCGCTAAACGGATTCGCTGCGCCTCGCCACCTGAGAGAGAACCTGTGGACCTGGTAAGTGTAAGATAGTCCAGTCCTACATCTACTAAAAATGAAACACGCGCCCTAATCTCTCGTAGTATTAAATCTCCAATCTTGAGCTGTTGACTGGTGAGCTTGGAATCCATATCATCCAAAAACGCCTTGAGCAGCTTGACAGACATATTGGTAATCTCATATATATTGACATCAGCAACCGTAACCGCTAGAGAAGTCTTCTTGAGACGCATCCCCTTACAATCATCACAGGGTGTAATCCGCATGAACTCCTCATATTCAGCCTTCATCGTCTCAGAGCCTGTCTCTCTGTAGCGTCTATTTACATTCTTGATGAGACCCTCAAAATGTACATCATATACTCCCTCGCCGCGCTGTCCCTTGTAACGGACAAAAACTGTCCTATCAAAACCGTGAATCATCATGTGCTGAATATCCTCAGGTAATTCGCCGTAGGGTGTATCCAAGGAGAAGCCATATGCTTCTGACAAAGCACGTAAGGTAGCATAGGTATAGCTCTTAGGGTCAGTAGATGACTGCCAACCCATGACCTGAATCGCACCCTGGGCAAGCGATAAGCTCTTGTCAGGAATCATCAAATCAGGGTCAAACTCCATCTTGTAGCCTAGTCCAGCACAGGTAGGACATGCTCCAAAGGGATTGTTGAAGGAAAAGCTCCTAGGCTCAATCTCATCAACACTAATATCACAATCTGGACACGCAAAGGACATGGAAAAATGAAGCTGTTCGCCACCATCTACATCAACTGTCATAAGGCCCTCCGTTAGCTCCATGACATTATCAATTGACTGTGATAAACGTGACTCTATTCCAGGCTTGACCACGATTCTATCCACAACTATATCGATATTGTGCTTGATATTCTTGTCAAGAGTAATCTCCTCGGAAAGCTCATACATATTGCCATCTACAATAACTCTAACATAACCTGATTTTTTAGCCTGTTCAAAAAGCTTGGCATGTGTACCCTTGCGCCCTCTGACTACAGGTGCCAAAAGCATAAGCTTGGTCCTCTCAGGTAGCTCCATAATCCTGTCTACCATCTCATCCACAGTCTGCCTCTTGATAGCCTTGCCACATCTGGGACAATGAGGAATACCTATTCTGGCATATAACAATCTAAAATAATCATAAATCTCTGTAACTGTTCCTACTGTCGACCTGGGATTTCTATTGGTTGATTTTTGGTCTATGGAAATGGCTGGTGAAAGTCCCTCGATTTTCTCTACATCGGGCTTGTCCATCTGACCTAGAAACATCCTCGCATATGAGCTAAGACTCTCCATATAACGTCTCTGTCCCTCGGCATATATAGTATCAAACGCCAAGGATGACTTTCCCGAGCCTGACAAGCCTGTGAGCACAACAAACTCATCCCTTGGAATATCTAAGTCTACTCCCTTGAGATTGTGCACATTGGCTCCACGTATCTTTATGTATTTTCTGTTGTCTGAAATCGTATCTGCTTTTTTCATGTAAAACCTCTAGTCCGACAGTAATGTATCTATATAATCTATTTTTTCAAATCCTCATACATAATCCTAAGCTCAAGCATCTGGTCACGAAGAGAAGCTGCTGCCTCAAAATTGAGATCTGCAGCTGCCTTTCGCATCTGCTTCTCAACCTCCTTGATGTGCTTCTCCAGCTCAGCCTTAGACATAGACTCAGGAGCCTTCTCACTAGCGAGCTTGCCGGCGTCAACCTTTTTCGTGACAGCTATAAGATCTCTAACAGCCTTTTTGATGGTTTGAGGGGTGATACCATGCTCCTCATTGTACGCCTGCTGAATAGCACGTCGTCTATTGGTCTCATCAATAGCATATCTCATAGAATCCGTCATGGTATCTGCATACATAATGACGTGACCATCAGTATTACGAGCGGCACGACCTATAGTCTGGATGAGTGAGGTATGCGAACGCAAAAAGCCCTCCTTGTCAGCATCAAGTATCGCCACAAGGGTAATCTCAGGAATATCCAAACCCTCTCTAAGCAAATTGATACCCACAAGTACGTCAAAAACATCCATTCGCATATCACGTATTATCTCTGAACGCTCTAAGGCATCTATATCGGAATGCAGGTATCTAACTCTGATACCTAATTCCTTCATGTAATCGGTCAAGTCCTCTGCCATACGCTTGGTCAAAGTAGTAATAAGTACCTTGTTGTGATTCGCAACCTCCTTGTTGACCTCTCCTACGAGATCATCAATCTGTCCCTCGACAGGTCGTACCACAACCTCAGGATCTAATAATCCCGTAGGACGTAGAATCTGCTCCGTACGCAGTAGCTCATGATCAGCCTCATACTCACCTGGGGTAGCTGATACAAATAGCATCTGATCTATATGATCCTCGAACTCCTCAAAATTGAGAGGTCTATTGTCCAGTGCCGAGGGCAATCTGAAGCCATATTCAACCAGCGTGGTCTTTCTCGATCTATCGCCAAAATACATACCTCTAATCTGGGGGACTGTCATATGCGACTCGTCAATTATAATAAGGAAATCCTTGAAATAATCCATAAGAGTCAAGGGCGTCGTCCCGGGAGGCACCTGAGCCATGTGTCTGGCATAATTCTCAATACCTGAACAAAAGCCTGTCTCCTTGAGCATCTCTACATCAAAATTAGTCCTCTCCGCAATACGCTGCGCCTCTATAAGCTTGTCCTCGCCCTTGAAATATTTGACTCTCTCCTCAAGCTCCGCCTCAATAGAATCACACGCTCTAAGAATCTTGTCTCTGGGAACAACATAATGTGATGCAGGAAAAATAGCAACATGCTCTAATGTAGCCTTAATCTCGCCAGTAAGTACATCTATTTTTACAAGTCGATCTATCTCGTCTCCAAAAAACTCTACTCGAACTGCGCTGTCAGATTCATTGGCAGGAAATATATCTAAGACATCGCCATGTAATCTGAAGGAACCTCGATGGAAATCCATGTCGCTCCTAACATACTGAATCTCAATCAGTCTCTTCACTACATCCGCTATCTCAACCTCCATGCCAGGACGAAGAGAAACCATCATCTGCATAAAATCCTCTGGCTCACCCAAGCCATATATACAGGATACAGAAGACACGATAATAACATCTCGCCTCTCGGCAAGTGACGCAGTCGCTGACAGACGAAGTCTATCTATCTCCTCATTGATAGAGGAGTCCTTGGCTATATATGTATCTGTAGAGGGAACATAGGCCTCCGGCTGATAATAATCATAATAGGATACAAAATACTCAACTGCATTCTCAGGAAAAAACTCCTTGAACTCGCCGTAAAGCTGAGCCGCAAGTGTCTTGTTGTGAGCCATAACTAGCGTTGGCTTATTTAATTTTTCTATGACATTGGCCATGGTGAAGGTCTTGCCAGAGCCTGTAACTCCAAGTAATGTCTGAAACTGATTGCCCTCCCTGAATCCACGAACTAGCGCATCGATTGCCTGTGGCTGGTCTCCTGTTGGCTGATAGGGACTGTGAAGCTTGAAATCCATAATTTTTCCTCAAAAAAAACAAACTAATCTTCTTGGCATATCTTACCACAGAATGATTAGTTTGTCTATAATAAATTAGAACATTTTTTCGATATTTAAAATGTACTCCCCTCGCTTCTTTATAAAGTATTGGATGTCTCTCATATCAGAGGTCATTCTACCGGGGAAGGTCCAAATTGAGTCGTCTCCTGCTTTTTTCAAATTATCAAGATACTTGTAGAAGTAATTCATTTCACCATTTCTTAATGTGTCTACCTCTCCCAAGGTCGTTGCCCAATTTGCAGGACTTAGAACATCTGAACCCAGCTCTTCCAATTTTTTCTTAAAATATGAGGCTAGCTCTGGTCGCTCTATGAGCTTCACAAATAAAGGAGAATATCTCTCATCGCCCTCGGTGGTGATTTTGGAGTAATTATCATACTCTGGTTTTACCTCATCTTGCCCATATAGACTGTAGCAATAGTCCATATCATGGAAAAGGAAGCGCCACCTGCCATCAAAGCGTCCCTCGCCAAGCTCCTCGTCCTCAGCAGGATAATACCTATAACACTTGTAGTTATTCTGAGGCCAGTCCCAGTTATTTACATAAATGTTGAAAGCGTAATAATCTAGATAATTCTCGACATCCATAAACTCTGTGACCAAAGCATAATTTTCATCATCCTTTAAATCCAGCTCGCAAAGCTCCTCGTATGTCGAATTAAAATCATCAACCGCGTACTGATAATCCTCGTCCTCATTTTTTTCAGTCTCGCAGCCTTCAACGATTACAAATTCTCCGTCGCCATCGCCGTAAATCGACTTAAAAAGCTCATCGCAGTAGTTTTCATGAAGCCAAAAGTAACCATAGTATTCACCGTTTATATACGCGACTGCAGGATACACTCCCTCAGCGTCACAAAGAGCCGCTTTTCTCGCGAGAACCTGGTTAAATTCATCTCTAAAAAAAGCAAATTGGAAATCATTGCCACCATTTCTTAAAACAAGCTTTTTATATTTTTTTACATTGTCGCCATCAGCTGTCTTTGTATCAAACAAAGGGAAGCTCATTCTCTTTTCGCCGTACTCATCCCTCGCTACAAGCTTGAGGGACTTGATGCTAGACATCCTAGAATAGCCTCCGTAGACCCTTGCGCCGACTGTCTGGGCAAATATAACATTCGCATCACTATTAAGTGCCTCTATGTATACAGTTCTCTCAGATTCTCTACCTCTTTGCTCGTAATTTTTGCCCGCTAAAATACCGGTCTTGGGGTCTGTTAGATCGCCAGGTGCTCCCCATATCGAAATAACTGGCGTGGTGAAACGCTTTGTCATATTTTCCCCAAGAAAATAACTAGCCGCTCCTTCATCGATGATTTCCCCCTTCTCATCAACTACTATTGCTCTAATTACATATGCTGCTGGAAATGACCCAGTTTTTCTCTTCATGAAAATAGGCTCATTATAGAGTGTTGAGGATGTGGTAGGCGTTGAACCGTCTGTTGTGTAATATATTTTCTCATCCTCTGCACAGGTTAGTTCCACAGACAAATCGCTGTCGTAAAAGCCTGTCTTTACGGAGAAAAGCTTCTCGTCATTGGAGTCCTTCTCGGTATTTGACAAATCTGACGCCTGTCCTGAGATAGGAAGTGTTGAATTGTCTGCGCACCCAACTAGGCACGTCAGGGCTAGCACAACTGATAGGATTAAGTATATTTTTTTTATTTGTTTTTTTCTTAGCATAGAAAAATCCTCCGTCGCCATTATACAACAGCTATTCCTCGCTGCCAAGGGATAAAAAGCAAGTAAAGTTGCTTCTGGCTGTGAGGAATTATCGCCCCGCAAGCACCTCGTCACGCTGAGCGATAAAATGTCAAATCAGTTTAACCGATGGAGTCACGCCGATTGCGTTTACTTGCTCAAGGGAGCTAGCAATCATACCCTGCTGACTGGGGAAGAGATGAGCATAGGTATTCAACGTAGTTGAAACCTTTTCATGCCCTACTCTTTCAGAAATCAGGACCGGCGAGTAACCCATTTGAATCAAGAGCGACACATGTGAATGTCTCAAATCATGTATTCTAATTGGGCGAAGGCCATTGGCTTCGTATCCCTCCACCATGTGTTCCCTTATATAGGACCTGCTCGAATCAAATATTCTGGCTTTTGCTTTAATCTTGTTCTTGTCAATTAAAAGCATGAGGTCGTTGTACACAAATTGAGGCAAAGAAATACGCCTATTTGCTTTTCTTGTTTTGGGAGTGGAAATAATCTCGCCCATGGAAGTACTAGAGAGTGCCTTACAAACACGTAGTTCCATTGGACTTTTACATACATCTTCAGGGGTAAGTGCCAGAGCCTCGCCAATCCTAAGACCGTTCCAATACAAGACTTCAAAGACTGTTTTTAAATACAAATCATTTTGGAAATAAGTTATAAAATTTTGGAATTCCTCGACGGACCAGATACTCATGTTGTGATTTTGAAGCAAACGGATATGACCTGCTTTGTCAAAGGGAGAGGGGATGTCAAAATATTTCTTTGCGTAGGTAAATATGGAGGTGCACTGCCTGTCAATCAGATTAAAGTAAGCGTTTGAAAAATCAAATTGCGATAACACTTTGTTTTGCCATGTTCGGATATATTGTGGAGTTATGTCCTTGATTGGCACATCTCCTAAATATGGAAGAATGTATTCTTGAACAATTCTAAGCTTTGACTCTACCGTCGATTGCTTGAGTCTTGGAGTGATATCATCCATATATCGCTGGAAGAAAACCTTAAGCGGAACCGACACATCCAGGTCTCCTTCGGCTAATATGATTGGCATAATGGGCTTTTTTTCTTTTTTCATAAGTTTAAAATCTCCTTCAATATTATAGTATCGTGATTATACTACATTGCCTGACTCTGTGAGGCAGAGAGTTTAACTTGCTTTTTTATCGCCTGGCAAGTCGAGGTGCGTGCGGGGCGATAAGAGAATAAGCCTCCTCACCAAGTCCTTATCCGACTCATATGATACTGACACTGTGGCTTATGAAGGGCTTGGTGAGTTCGGCTTAAATACACGTATCCTCAGCAAGAAAATTGGCTTGTGAAACTCAGCTTTTGTTTCACGTGTGATAGTGCTACTATCAAAGCTACATTCAAGAACAAGAAGACTGGTAAGACTTACAAGTCAAAGATCAGCATCAAGGTTACTGTTGAGGCTAAGAAGGCAGCATTCGCTGTTGAGACAAAAGAGCTTTCACTTTTAATGGGTGACAAGGATAAGATCGTTTACACAGGCGAGGCTACATTCAAGTCTGACAATGAGAAGGTTGCTACAGTTGATGCTAAGACTGGTGAGGTTACAGCAGTTGCAGTTGGTAAGGCAAACATCACAGTTACAAGTGCTGATGAGAAGTCTACAGCTACAGTAGCTGTTTCAGTTGCTAGAACGGCTCTCCAGAGCGTTGCTCAGGAGTCTACTACAACAATCGTTGCAACTATTAAGGGTGCAACAGACAAGATTGCTGCTAAGGAAGTATTAGTAAAGAATCTTGCTAACAATGTTGTATATAGCGTAGAGAAGGTTACAGTTGATGCTACTGATAAGACAAAAGTTACTATCAAGACATTCATGGAGATGAAGGATGGTAAGGAGTATGCAGTAACAATCGATGAGGTAACAAAGCAGTTTACAGCTACAGATGCTAAGGTTGCATCTATCACATTCGACAAGGCTACAATCCCTGCTGATACAGAGACAACAGTTAAGGTTGTAACAAAGGACGTTAACGGCGTTATCCTTCAGAGCCTCAAGCTTTCTGAGACAGCTGCTGCAAATATCGATGCTTCTATCAAGTCTACAGCTGCTAACTATTATCAGAACGGTGACGTTATCAACCTCAAGAAGGTTGGTGATGTAGCTACAGCTAAGGCTACATGGAAGTCAGGAAAGTTCGATGCAACAGGAAAGCCTGAAGGAAACATTGAGTCAGGTGACTTTACAATTACAGCAGTTGATCCTGCAGTAGTTAACAATTTTGATGTAAGAATTGGTGCATCTGGAAAGTCATATGACAAGGTTAAGGCTAACACCAGTGTTGTTATGGGTACAACAGGAAATACAGCATACTTCAAGATTAAGGATGCTAACGGAGCAGAGGCTAACTACGCAAATTATGAGTACGAGTCAAGCAACACAGGTATTCTTACTCTTGCTAGTGCAACAGGTGCTGCATCAAAGCTCGTTACACCTATCAATGAGGGTACAGCATACATCCTCATCAAGAAGGCATCTGATAAGACAGTAGTTGCTTCTATCGAGATTACTGTAAAAGCTGCTGCTGATATCGCTTCACTTTCAATCGATAAGGCAAATGTAACATTATCAAATGCTCTTGCTGATACTGCTGACGTAACTGTAAAGCAGCTTGATCAGTATGGTTCAGAGATCGTTAAGGCTATCTCATGTGATATTCAGTTTGTAAGCAATAATAATAATGCTACAGATACACTTGCAGCAGTTAAATTAAATTCTGCTAACAAGTATTTCACTAAGGCAGCTGATAACAAAAAGGTAACATTCAATGGACAGTCTGTTGCAGCTGGAACATATACTTATACTATTACAGCTAAGGATAACAAGGGAACAGCTTACTCTCAGACAGTAGTTGTTACAGTTAAGGCTCCTTCAGCTGATGCTGTAAGTACACCTGTTATTGAAGTTGCAAATGGAGCTTCTGATGTTAAGGTTACATCTGGTGCGGCTGCAAAGACAATTACAATCAAACTTGCAGAAGTAAAAGGTGACGCAAAGAACGGATATCTTTCTACAGGAAATACAGTAAAGAAAACATTAGCAAATGGTACAATAGGTACTACAACAATCTCAACTATTGGTTACACAATTAAGCGTGCTGATGGTAAGGTATTATTTGATTCAATAGGCACAGCAATTCAGGATACAGCTTTTGGTTCAATTTCTGCTACTGGAACAGATGATGTTACTATAACTGCTCTTGATCCTGACGGAAGCGTATACAAGAAGCTTCTTACAGGAACATATACAGTAGAGTCAAAGGTAACATTTACTGACGGTACATTCTACTCTCCCGTTCCTGCATCATTTACAGTAAATGATACACAGGCTACAGGTGAGATGGTTCAGAGAAAGAACGCTCTTAAGATTTCTGACGCTGGCACTGTTAAAGCCGTTGCTGAACAGGCACTTTCATTCACTATATCAGAGAATGATGAAGACTACAAGATCAACGTTGAGGGAAGCACTCAGGTATATGGAACAACTGTAGTTATTACAGCTGTTGATGGTCTTGCTTCAGATGGAACTGCTATCGCTGTAGGTAAGTCTACAACAGGACTTAACTCAGTAACTATCAAGAAGGTTACTATGGAAGTAATCGTTCCTGGATGCAATACAGAGAAGATCACTATCGTTAAGGATCTCGGTACAGGATTTACTGTAGCTCTTTCATAATTGATTCAGGCAATCGATTTGATTAATTGAATTGATTTCACTCCTCTGGGGAAACTCAGAGGAGTTTTTTATCAATAAAAACAAAAGGAGTTTTTACAATGGAAAAACTTAAAAAAATAGCATTATCTATTTTACCCATTATGGTGGTTGCTATCGTATGTGCATTTAATTCTACAGATGCAAAAGCAGTAGTAGGTCCTTTTAAGCAGATAGATCAAACTGCAAGTTCAGTTACAGTTCAGTGGGAAGAGCCTGAATATGTCAAGGAGTACTATTTTGGCTGGGGTGAGACAATGCAGGAGGCTAAGGCTAGCGTTGACAAAAAATCTGATAAGTGTAAAGCAGGATTTACAACCCATACTATTAGCGGACTTAAAGCTGGTACAAAGTATTATATCTATATTTCTTACCTCGTTGATGTAAGTAATTACGTTAAGCCCCTTGTAACAGATGGTGAGGCATACACACTCCCTGGAAAGACAACTGGTCTCAAGTGCGAGAGTATAACTCAGCAACTCGGCCAGGCAGTTATTTCTTGGAAAGAGCAGACTGGAGTTTCTGGCTATGAGTATAAGATTACAGACAGCAATAAGAAGTCTGTATCAGGTTACACTGCAGCTCCTGGAGATACTCAGATTAAAGTGGAAATTAAGGATAGTAACTTCTACACAATCAAGGTACGCGCTTACAATGATAGAACAGGCAAGCGTGTATATGGAAAGTGGTCAGAGACTTTGAATTTTGCCTCTCAGCCTATAATTACATCAGCTAACGGTTCAAAGAAGGGTCTTACTCTCAAGTGGAGCAAGGTTCCCGATGCCAAGAACTATACTGTATACGTATCACGTTCTGCTGACTCAGGCTACAAGAAGGTAACTACAACAACCAAGAATACTTACAAGCTCACAAAGCTTAATGGCAAGGCTGTAGATGAAGCAAATCATTATTACATTTACGTAATTGCTAGTAAAACTGTAAACGGCAAAACTGTAAAGAGTAATAAGAACACCTACACTCATGTACAGGGAAGTGTAGTATCTCAGTACACATTTGAATAAACTTAAAAAATCTCTCCCATATGGTTTGGGAGAGATTTTTACAAATATGATTATGAGGAAAAAATAATGTTATTTGATTTCGTGCTAAAAAATTACAAAAAAACTGCGGAACTGCCTAAAATGGCAAAGATTCTGTTAATTGTATATTCAATTTCAGGAATCTTAGGTCTAGTCTCAATGATAGCATTTAACATTATCGATACATGGGGAAACGCTTCTCATAAAGTAATTGAACCATATATATTCTATTTTTCTATGTTTTGTTTTCTTATATTGTTTATAACTATTTTATGTATGCTTATCTATCAAGACAAACAAATTGCAAGTAATCAATCCAAAACCGCTATTGACTTAATAAAAAAAAGATATACTGCTACTAATAGTTTCTTGGTTAAAATGGAATTAGCAACAAGTTCAGAATTCAAGAATATTGAAGATCAAGATTTTTATATAGACTTCTTAATTAGAGAGTGTGGCAAAAGAATCGATGAAATTAATTCTTCAAAATCAGAATTATCAAAGATTATTGCCAATACTCTAAAAGTATTTATAGTCCCTGTTATGACGGGAAGTGCTATGGATTATTCGTTAAAGAATGCTCAGATTTTTAAGGATAATCCAGGTCTTATAATTATATTAATCATTTGTTATGTAATAATTCTAGTTAGTATACTTATTCTATGTAAAATGATTGAAAAAGCCATAAATGAAAAGAAGATGAAAGAAGTATATGATCTACAAAAGTTCAAGAATGATTTGGAACTATATAAGATTTTTAGAGGTCCTACTAGTGAGCAAACATAACTGACGTTCAAAGCAATCCCCCTGCCACAGCGCCAGGCACCATAGCAGGGGGATTACTTTATCCCTACCACCTATAGAAGATTTTTCGGATTCCTCTTGCCTCCTTTTAGGTGATTTTTATTTGTTATTTAAATAGTTCTTTGCTCATTTCCTCAAATTCAGAAAAGCTCTGGGCTTTGGATGCCGCCTTCAGAATAGCTGATAGGGCATCTACATCTTGAATAGAATCGATTCGATTAGCTAGCTCCTGTGGAACTGCGCCTAGTTCAGAAAGAATCTCTAGGATTG
>JAZRXQ010000023.1:0-19773 GCA_045600305.1 Lachnospiraceae bacterium | reverse complement strand
AGGAATGTAAGAATCAACTGTAGCCATAAGCTCCATGATCTTGTCTCCCCACTCTCCTGAAGGATCCTCAAGAGCCTTAAGAGCAGATCCCTTAACGATAGGGCATCCTGTGTACTCGTACTCCTCAAGCTGCTCTGTGATCTCCATCTCAACGAGCTCAAGAAGCTCCTCGTCGTCAACCATATCACACTTGTTCATGAATACTACGATGTAAGGTACACCTACCTGACGAGAAAGAAGGATGTGCTCCTTTGTCTGAGCCATAACACCGTCAGTTGCAGCAACTACAAGGATAGCGCCGTCCATCTGAGCAGCACCTGTGATCATGTTCTTAACGTAGTCAGCATGACCAGGGCAGTCAACGTGTGCATAGTGACGATTCTCTGTTGAGTACTCTACGTGAGCTGTAGAAATAGTAATTCCACGCTCTCTCTCTTCGGGAGCCTTATCGATGTTCTCGAAATCTACCTTCTCATTTCCAGCTACTCTCTCAGCAAGAACCTTTGTGATTGCTGCTGTAAGAGTTGTTTTACCATGGTCAACGTGACCGATGGTACCAATGTTACAATGGGTTTTGCTTCTGTCAAATTTAGCCTTTGCCATTTTTGAAAATCCTCCTTAAAATGTGTCCCTATTCGGGATAAATATAATTTTTTCGCTAATAGATTGATTATATATATAAACCAATCCTTTTTCAAGTATAAAATACTCTATTTATATAGTTTGGGTAACTAGTTCTTCTGTGCTGTAACGATCTTGTCCTGAACATTCTTAGGAACTCTCTCGTAACGCTCAAAGAACATTGAGTAGTTACCACGACCCTGTGTTGATGAACGAAGCTCTGTTGAGTATCCGAACATCTCAGCAAGGGGAACTGATGCTCTAACGATCTTACCACCGCCGAGGTCATCCATCTCTCTGATCATTCCACGCTTAGCGTTGAGTGATCCAATAACGTCTCCCATGTACTCCTCAGGCATTGTAACCTCAACCTTCATAATGGGCTCGAGGATAGCGGGCTCAGCCTTAGCCATAGCCTCCTTGAAACACATTGAACCAGCAATGTGGAATGCCATTTCTGAAGAGTCAACTTCATGGTATGATCCGTCGTAAACTGTAGCATGTACACCGAGTACAGGGAATCCAGCTAAGATACCAGCCTTTGAAGCCTCCTCGATACCCTCACCAACTGCAGGAACGTACTCCTTGGGAATAGCTCCTCCGACGATCTCAGAGTCAAACTTGAATAACTCATCACCGTTGGCATCCATGGGCTCGAAACGAACCTTACAGTGACCGTACTGTCCACGTCCACCTGACTGCTTAGCGTACTTGTATTCCTGATCTACGCTCTTAGTAAAGGTCTCCTTGTAAGCAACCTGAGGTGCTCCAACATTAGCCTCAACCTTGAACTCTCTAAGAAGACGATCATCGATGATCTCAAGGTGAAGCTCACCCATACCAGCGATAATTGTCTGACCTGTCTCCTGGTTAGTATGTGCACGGAATGTGGGATCCTCTTCTGCAAGCTTTGCAAGAGCCTCACCCATCTTGCCCTGTCCTGCCTTAGTCTTGGGCTCGATAGCAAGCTCGATAACGGGCTCAGGGAACTCCATAGACTCAAGGATAACGGGATGCTGCTCATCACAGATTGTATCTCCAGTTGTAGTAACCTTAAATCCAACTGCTGCAGCGATATCTCCAGAGTAAACCTTGTCTAACTCTGATCTCTTATTTGCATGCATCTGAAGGAGACGTCCAACACGCTCTTTCTTATCCTTGGTAGCGTTTAATACATATGATCCTGAGTTAAGGATACCTGAATAAACACGGATGAATGCAAGCTTTCCAACGAATGGATCTGTCATAATCTTGAATGCAAGAGCACTGAAAGGCTCTTCATCAGATGACTTTCTAGTAATCTCATTACCCTCCATGTCAACACCTGTGATGTCAGGGACATCTGTAGGAGCGGGCATGAACTCAAGTACTGCATCAAGAAGCTTCTGAACACCCTTGTTACGGTATGCAGATCCACAGCAAACAGGGATAGCAAGACAATCACATGTAGCCTTACGAAGTACAGCCTTTAACTGA
Source organism: Lachnospiraceae bacterium (assembly GCA_045600305.1). Lineage (GTDB taxonomy): Bacteria > Bacillota > Clostridia > Lachnospirales > Lachnospiraceae > JAZRXQ01. Next base: position 17,676 of record JAZRXQ010000023.1, on the reverse strand, counting down.
TCGTTAGTAGGCTCCTCTCCCTCAAGGTACATCATCATGAGATCATCATCAAGCTCACAAATCTTCTCTACGAGCTCCTGTCTATACTTATCTGCCTGATCCTTCATGTCATCGGGAATAGCACCAATTGTGATGTCATCTCCCTTATCATCATTGTAGATGTATGCTTCCATCTCAAAGAGGTCGATGATTCCCTTGAAGTCATCTTCCTTACCGATGGGAAGCTGAAGAACGATAGCGTTCTTTCCAAGTCTTCCACGGATCTGATCTACTGCTCCGTAGAAGTTAGCACCTAAGATATCCATCTTGTTGATGAATGCCATACGAGGTACGTGATATGTATCAGCCTGACGCCATACATTCTCTGACTGAGGCTCAACACCACGCTTAGCACAGAATACGCCGACAGCGCCATCAAGTACTCTAAGTGATCTCTCAACCTCTACAGTAAAGTCAACGTGACCAGGGGTATCAATGATGTTAATTCTGTGCTCGGGAGCACCAGCCTTAACCTTTGCATGATCCTGAAGTGTCCAGTGACATGTAGTAGCTGCTGATGTAATTGTGATACCACGCTCAGCCTCCTGCTCCATCCAGTCCATGGTAGCAGTTCCTTCGTGTGTATCACCAATCTTATAATTAACTCCTGTATAGTACAGGATACGCTCTGTAAGAGTAGTCTTACCAGCATCGATATGAGCCATAATACCAATATTTCTGGTAAGCTCAAGAGGATATTCTCTTCCTGCCATGGTAACTCCCTCCTACTAGAATCTGTAATGAGCAAAAGCCTTGTTTGCCTCTGCCATCTTGTGCATGTCTTCTTTTCTCTTAACGGCTGAACCAGTATTATTGGCTGCATCCATTATCTCATTAGCAAGTCTCTCTTCCATTGTCTTCTCGCCTCTCTTGCGTGAAAACATTGTAAGCCATCTAAGTCCTAATGCCTGACGACGATCAGGGCGAACCTCGATGGGAACCTGATATGTAGCACCACCGATACGTCTAGCCTTAACCTCGAGAAGGGGCATGATGTTATTCATTGCGCCCTCGAAAACCTCAAGTGCAGGCTTGCCGGTGCTCTCTTCTACTCTGGCAAATGCTCCGTAAACAATCTTCTGAGCTACACCCTTCTTACCATCAAGCATGATGTTGTTGATAAGCTTGGTAACTACAGTGTTGTTGTAGATGGGATCTGCCAATACTTCTCTTTTCTGAGTATGTCCTTTACGCGGCACGATACTTCCCTCCTTAAACATTGATTAATTAATACGTTTAAATCATCGGTACTCACATGTGTCCTCTACTGTGTGTTCGTGCAAATACACATTCTTATCTATATATAAATAGAATGTCTATCCTACACTAACCTTTTTCGATCTGTTTGTGGTACTCTAGTTCCTAACTACTTTCCAGCCTTAGGTCTCTTTGCGCCGTACTTTGAACGAGCCTGCTTACGGTTAGCAACACCAGCGGTATCTAATGTACCACGGATGATATGGTATCTTGTACCGGGAAGGTCCTTTACACGACCACCACGGATAAGAACCACACTATGCTCCTGTAAGTTGTGTCCTTCACCAGGAATGTAGCTTGTAACTTCGATTCCGTTTGAAAGACGTACTCTGGCGATCTTTCTAAGAGCTGAGTTAGGCTTCTTGGGTGTAGCAGTCTTAACCGCTGTACAAACACCTCTCTTCTGGGGAGAAGGAGTATCTACTGCCTTCTTCTTGAGAGAGTTAAAACTCTTCTGAAGAGCGGGTGCTGTAGACTTCTTAACTGAAGTCTGTCTTCCCTTTCTAACTAACTGGTTAAATGTGGGCATCCTATTTACCTCCTATTTAGTGTCATGCGTATAAAAACGCATGCTTTGAAATTATACAAGCGTATTTACATATAGTCAAGAAAAAAATGCACAAAAAGAGGCACGCATTTAGCGTGCCCCTTGGTAAATTTATTTATTCTGTTTCTACTGGAATCTCTTCCTCAAACTTGGCGTCATCATAAACATCAGGCATTGTGTCATCATCATCACCGTCGAAGAAATCTGCAGCTGCAAACTCCTGTGTGATAGCGTCTGTATCTAATGATACGTTGCGATAATGCTTCATACCTGTACCAGCAGGAATAGGCTTACCAATAATAACATTTTCCTTCATACCAATCAATGGATCAATCTTACCCTTGATTGCTGCCTCAGTAAGAACCTTGGTGGTCTCCTGGAAGGAAGCAGCTGAGAGGAATGAATTAGTAGCAAGTGCTGCCTTTGTTACAGGAAGAAGCTGTCTTGTTCCTATAGCAGGATTCTTGCCCTCTGCCTCAAGTGCCTCGTTTGTCTCTTCAAAGTCAAGAGCATCAACCATTGTTCCAGGAAGGAACTTGCTCTCTCCCTCGTCATCTACTCTAATCTTTCTAAGCATCTGACGAACAATAACCTCGATATGCTTGTCGTTGATATCAACACCCTGGAGACGGTAAACCTTCTGAACTTCTGAAAGCATGTAATCCTGAAGTGCCTTAATTCCAAGGATGTCAAGTATATCATGAGGATTGATATTACCATCTGTAAGAGGATCACCAGCCTTGATAACTGCTCCATCAAGCACCTTGATAGAAGAGTTGAAGTTGATGAGATATGTTCTTGTATCTCCATCCTCAGGATTAGTAATAACGATTTCTCTCTTCTTACCAGTAAACTTGTGTGTAGCAACACCGGAAATCTCAGATACAACTGCAACTCCCTTAGGCTTTCTGGCCTCGAAAATCTCTTCAACTCGGGGAAGACCCTGTGTAATATCGTTACCTGCGACACCACCTGTATGGAAGGTACGCATGGTAAGCTGTGTACCAGGCTCACCGATTGACTGAGCTGCTATAATACCGATTGCCTCACCAACCTGTACTGACTGTCCAGTAGCAAGGTTTGTACCGTAACACTTAGCACATACACCCATACGTGAACGGCAATTAAGGATATTTCTAATCTTAACTCTGGTTATAGGCTCTCCACTCTCAGGATCAACACCCTTAGCAAGGATATCATCTGCTCTCTTAGGTGTGATGAGATGGTTAATCTTAACAAGCATATTACCATCTTTGTCAAATACTGACTCAGCAGCAAATCTGCCGAGGATACGGTCTCTAAGACTCTCTATTGTCTCTTTGCCTTCCATAAATGCCGATACATATGTACCAGGAATCTCTCTACCTGTATCCTTAACACAATCACCTTCTCTAACGATTAGATGCTGTGAAATATCTACGAGACGTCTAGTAAGGTATCCTGAATCGGCTGTACGAAGAGCTGTATCTGAAAGTCCCTTTCTAGCTCCGTGAGCTGACATGAAGTACTCCAAAACGTCAAGACCTTCACGGAAGTTTGACTTGATAGGCAACTCAATTGTGTTACCCTGTGTATCCGCCATCAATCCACGCATACCTGCAAGCTGCTTGATCTGCTGATTAGATCCACGGGCTCCAGAGTCGGCCATCATAAAGATATTGTTGTACTTGTCAAGACCATTGATTAGTAGCTCTGTAAGCTGATCATCTGTCTGCTTCCAAGTCTCTATTACTTCCTTATATCTCTCGCGCTCTGTTACAAGACCACGTCTATAGTTTTTCTCGATACTGTCAACTGTCTCCTGTGCCTTTTCAAGAAGCTCAGGCTTTGCTGCGGGTACTGTCATATCTGAAATCGAAACAGTCATAGCAGCTCTAGTAGAGAACTTGTATCCCATAGCCTTGATATCATCAAGAACCTCAGCAGTTCTAGTTGCACCGTGTGTGCTAATAACCTTCTCAAGAATCTTCTTGAGGTGCTTTTTAGCTACATGGAAATCAATCTCATACTTAATATAATCTTCAGGCTTCTCTCTCTTAACAAATCCAAGGTCCTGAGGAATAATCTCATTAAAAATGATTTTACCAACAGTTGTATCTACAATACCTGTGACAACCTCACCTGTCTCAGGAATTGTAACCTCACGGCGTACACGAACCTTCTGGTGAAGCGATACTTCCTTGTTGTCATATGCGAGTATTGCCTGATTAGCATTAGAGAATGCGTGTCCCTTGACATCTGTAACTGTACAGATAACCTCTCTCTCAACCTCGTCATGAGTCTGGAAATGGATCATATCTGAAGGCTTGAGCTTGCCATCTGCAAGTGCCTTATCAACTGCCTCAGCGTCATAAACTGTATCATTTACGCATGCAACATCCTTACCTGTATAATCAGGAACTCTGTCCATTGTCAAATAGTAGATACCAAGTACCATATCCTGTGAAGGGACTGCTACAGGACCACCATCTGAAGGCTTTAAGAGGTTGTTAGGTGACAAGAGCATAAATCTACACTCAGCCTGCGCTTCCTGTGAAAGAGGAAGGTGCGCAGCCATCTGGTCACCATCGAAGTCGGCGTTAAACGCTGTACATACAAGAGGATGAAGCTTGATAGCCTTACCCTCAACAAGTATGGGTTCGAATGCCTGAATACCTAATCTATGAAGAGTAGGTGCTCGGTTAAGCATAACTGGATGCTCTTTAATTACATCCTCGAGCACATCCCACACACTAGGCTCGAGGTGTTCTACCATCTTCTTGGCATTTTTAACATTGTGAGCTGTTCCATTTTGAACAAGCTCCTTCATAACGAAGGGTTTGAAAAGCTCAATTGCCATCTCCTTAGGAAGACCGCACTGATAAATCTTGAGCTTGGGTTCAACTACGATAACTGAACGTCCAGAGTAGTCAACACGCTTACCAAGAAGGTTCTGACGGAAACGTCCACTCTTACCCTTAAGCATATCTGAAAGAGATTTAAGAGGTCTGTTACCAGATCCTGTAATAGCTCTTCCTCTACGTCCATTATCGATAAGTGCATCTACTGCTTCCTGAAGCATTCTCTTCTCATTGTACATGATAATCTCAGGAGTAGCACTATCATCTAAAAGCTTTCTGACACGATTATTTCTCTCAATGATATGTCTGTATAGATCGTTGAGGTCTGATACAGCAAATCTACCACCATCAAGCGGAACCATAGGTCTAAGATCGGGAGGAATAACAGGGATTGCTCTAAGCACCATCCACTCAGGACGGTTTCCGCTCTCTCTAAACGCCTCTATAACCTCAAGTCTCTTTGCAAGACGTCCCTTTTTCTGTCCAGTTGCCTCTGCTAACTGACTCTTAAGAGACTCTGACTCAGTCTCAAGATCGATTGCCTTAAGAAGCTCCTCTATGGCTTCAGCTCCCATACCTGCTCTGAAAGCCTTGTCTCCAAAATTTTCTTTTGCGTTCATGTACTCTTCCTGAGAGAGAACCTGCTTGTACTGTAAAGTAGTCTCTCCGGGATCAAGTACAATATATGAAACGAAGTATAAAATTTTCTCCAATACCTTTGGAGAAAGGTCCAGGATAAGTCCCATACGTGAAGGAATTCCCTTGAAATACCAAATATGTGACACAGGAGCAGCAAGCTCTATGTGACCCATACGCTCACGACGAACATTAGCCTTGGTAACCTCTACACCGCAGACCTCGCAGACAATCTTCTTAAATCTCTGCTTTTTATAGCGTCCGCAGTGACACTCCCAGTCCTTACTGGGTCCAAAAATCTTCTCACAGAAAAGTCCCCCAATTTCGGGCTTGTGAGTTCTATAGTTGATGGTCTCAGCTGTCTTAACCTCGCCTCTTGACCACTCTCTTATTCTCTCAGGTGAAGCCAGTCCAATTTTTATTGCATCAAATGAACGTGCTTCATTTGTCTGTGCTTTTGTCTCTGACATGATGCTCCCTTCTATTCTTCAGAATCCTCTGTATCATCTAAATCAGTGCCATCAAAATCGTCAAATGCTACATCCTCATCGAATGAATCATCTGCATCGTTATATTCTTCTTCAGATTCATCATCATTAAGATGTGCATAATCTACAATCTTGTTACCAGCGTTAGCGAATGTGTCATCCGACTCAAATGCATAATCCTTGTCATTGCCTATCACATCATTGAAGCTTGTATTGCCATACTCGCTAATCTCTATAAGCTGTACCTCTTCTCTGTTCTCGTCAAGTACCTTGACATCGAGACCCAGTGACTGAAGCTCTTTGATGAGTACCTTGAATGATCCAGGAATGCCAGGCTCAGGGATGTTAGTTCCCTCAACAATTGCCTCGTAAGTCTTTACTCTACCAACCACATCATCAGACTTGATTGTCAATATCTCCTGAAGTGTATATGACGCTCCATATGCCTCAAGAGCCCAAACCTCCATCTCTCCGAATCGCTGTCCACCGAACTGAGCTTTACCTCCAAGAGGCTGCTGTGTAATAAGCGAATAAGGTCCTACTGAACGAGCATGAATCTTGTCATCAACCAAGTGATGAAGCTTGAGATAATGCATGTGACCAATTGTTACAGGTGAATCAAAATTATCTCCTGTACGTCCATCACGGAGCTGTACCTTACCATCTCTAGAAATCTTTACACCCTTCCAAAGCTCACGATGTGCTCTGTTATCTGAAAGATACTGCATAACATCATCAAGAAGTGTATCCTTGTATTTAGCCTCAAACTCATCCCATGACATATTTACATAATCATTTGCAAGCTCAAGTGTGTCCTGGATATCAATCTCTCTTGCTCCATCAAAAACAGGAGTCTCAATCTTGAATCCAAGTGCCATAGCCGCAAGGGAGAGGTGAATCTCAAGCACCTGTCCAATATTCATTCGGGAAGGAACGCCCAGAGGGTTAAGTACGATATCCAAAGGACGACCATTGGGAAGGAAGGGCATATCCTCTACGGGAAGAACTCGCGAAACGACACCCTTGTTTCCGTGACGTCCAGCCATCTTGTCTCCGACTGAAATCTTACGTTTCTGTGCTATATAAACTCTAACTGCCTTGTTTACCTCGGGAGAAAGCTCATCGCCATTCTCTCTTGTAAATACCTTGGCATCTACTACTATCCCGTACTCTCCATGAGGCACCTTGAGCGAGGTATCACGAACATCTCTTGCTTTTACACCAAAGATTGCTCTAAGAAGCTTCTCTTCAGGTGATACATCTGTCTCTCCCTTAGGAGTAACCTTACCAACGAGGATATCACCAGCTCTGACCTCGGCTCCAACACGGATAACACCCTGCTCATCGAGATCCTTGAGTGCTTCTTCACCTACACCGGGAACATCTCTTGTAATCTCTTCTGCTCCAAGCTTGGTATCACGGCTCTCTGTCTGATACTCCTCAATATGAATAGATGTATAAACATCGTTCTGAACTAATCTCTCGCTAAGGAGAACCGCATCCTCATAGTTATATCCTTCCCAGGTCATAAATCCAATAAGAGGATTTTTACCGAGCGCAAGCTCTCCGCCTGATGTAGAAGGACCATCTGCTATAACCTCTCCCTTGAGGACATAATCGCCCTTGAATACGATAGGTCTCTGGTTGTAACAGTTAGACTGGTTTGAACGCATAAATTTAGTGAGCTTATATGTACGAACATTGCCGTCATCTTCTCTAACAACAATCTCATTTGACTGAGATTTCTCTACAGTACCAGATGCTACTGCAACTACGCAGACACCAGAGTCAACTGCAGTCTTACCTTCCATACCAGTTCCGACAACAGGTGAATCTGTTGTAAGAAGGGGCACTGCCTGACGCTGCATGTTAGATCCCATAAGGGCACGGTTAGCATCATCGTTCTGAAGGAAAGGAATAAGTGCTGTCGCCACTGAGAATACCATCTTAGGCGATACATCCATATAATCAAACTGGCTACGAGGATACTGCTGAGTCTCTTCTCTGTATCTACCTGATACCATCTTGTGCTTGAAGTGACCCTCTTCGTCTAACTTCTCGTTAGCCTGAGCTACGTGATAGTTATCCTCCTCATCTGCAGTCATATATACAACCTCTTCTGTAACCACAGGGTTAGCAGGATCAGTCTTATCAATCTTGCGGTAGGGTGCCTCTACGAAACCATACTCATTAATTCTTGCATAGGTAGCAAGTGAGTTGATAAGTCCGATGTTAGGACCTTCTGGTGTCTCGATAGGACACATACGTCCATAGTGAGAGTAGTGGACATCTCGAACCTCGAATCCGGCACGATCTCTTGAAAGACCACCAGGTCCTAAGGCAGAAAGACGACGCTTATGAGTAAGCTCTCCTAAGGGGTTATTCTGATCCATGAACTGTGACAGCTGTGAAGAACCAAAGAACTCCTTAACTGCTGCAGTTACAGGCTTAATATTTACAAGATTACGAAGTGATACGTCATCCTGCTCTATTGCCATCTTGTCACGAACCGATCTCTCAAGACGAGAAAGACCTATTCTATACTGGTTTTGGAGAAGCTCTCCAACTGCTCTGATACGACGATTTCCTAAGTGATCGATATCATCCGCATTACCAATCTCATATTCAAGATGCATATTGTAATTAATTGAAGCAAAAATATCCTCTAATGTGACATGCTTGGGGATAATCTCATCCTTGGCAGCACGAAGTGCCTCGCAAAGAGCAGCGTCTGTAGCGTACTCCTCATCAAGAACCTTCTTGAGTGCAGGATAGTAAACGTAATCCTTGAGGAACTTCTCAAAGTCAACAATTCTATCCTCTAAATATGTGCGAATAAGAACTCTATTTCCTGTCTTAACCTTCTGAACCAAATCATCATAGTAAACAGAATCCTTTTCCAAAATATCAGCAAGCTTGTCATCCTCTAAGGAAGGAAGCTTCTCTAACTGAGACTTGAGTATTGCAAGCTCTTCATCAAGACCATCAACATGCTTGTCGATATGTACCATCATAGAAGAAATAACCTTGCGATCTCCGTCCTCTGTACGAATCCATACAAAAGGAACTGCTCTATCCTGGATTTCCTCTGCACCCTCTCTTGAAAGTACAGTACCAGCCTGAGCAATAATCTCGCCTGTGTTCTCATCAACAACATCCTGGGCAAGAGTCTGTCCCCCAAGACGATTTCTAAAAGCAAGCTTTTTGTTGTATTTGTAACGACCAACCTTGGCAAGATCATATCTTTTTGCATCAAAGAAGAAATTGTGTACAAGTGTCTCTGCGCTCTCGATAGTAATAGGCTCACCAGGGCGAAGCTTTCTATATAACTCAGAAAGACCCCACTCATATGATCTAGCCTTGATTCCACCCTCTTTATCCTTGGGGAATCCCTCTTTTTCAAAAGTAGCACGAAGCTTGGGTTCATCACCGAAATACTCGATAATCTCTTCGTCTGTTCCAAGTCCAAGAGCACGAATAAATACTGTTATAGGCACCTTCTTCTGTCTATCTACTCTAATATAGAAGACATCTGAAGAGTCAGTCTCATACTCCAACCATGCTCCACGGTTAGGAATAACCTGACACGCAAAGAGAGGCTTACCAATCTTGTCTCTGGTAATTGTGTAATAAATACCGGGGGAACGAACTAACTGGCTAACGATTACTCGCTCAGCACCATTAATTACGAATGTACCTGTCTCTGTCATCAGAGGCATGTCACCCATAAAAATCTCACGCTCATTGAGCTCCTCGGTCTCTTTGTTGTGAAGTCTTACCTTCACTTTAAGGGGAGCCGCATAAGTTGCGTCTCTTTCCTTACATTCCATGATGGTATACTTCTTCTCATCTTCGCAAAGAGTATAACCAACAAATTCAAGGCTAAGCTTGCCATTGAAGTCAGTAATAGGTGAGATATCCTTGAGTGCCTCATTGAGACCTTCTTCCAAGAACCATTTGTAAGAATCCTTCTGTACCTCGATAAGATCGGGCATTGTCAGAACTTCTTTTTGCTTGGAATAGCTCATACGGATTCCCTTGCCACTGACAACGGGGCGTATTCTTCCTTTTTCCATTGACCTTTCACCTCTCGTAATTATATTCACTAACTCTGCCGCGAAAACACGCAAAAAGGGCGTAGTTTCCCTACCCGGCAAAAACGCAAATTAAATAATATCACGTTATTTTTTTAAAATCAAGCAAAAATTTATTTTTCTTTATCAGTTTGTTTCTTCTCTTTCTTCTTTAAAACTGTTGCTTCACCCTTTTTGCTTGTCCTTTTTTCTCCATCAACTCTATCAACTGCGTATACCGCTAGCTTGTCACCCTCTTTAAGTCCTTTGACATCTAATTCAAAGGTTCCATCATAATCAGTTGTAGTAGTAAATCTCTTATCCCCACACTTAACTATTATTGTACATTCCTTTTCATAATCGGGGACATAGCCCTTGATAACTTTGCCACCCTCGCGCACCTTGTTAGTGACAATTGGCATATTAGGTGCAACCTCTTCTATAGTGACAAAGGTCTCTCTTCCATCCCTCGCGCACCAGTCAATTGTATACATTTCTAATATTGTTCCCGCAGTTAATCCCGGCAGATATAGCTTATAGTTCTTGCCATCTGTAGTATACTTACACTTAACAAGAGTCCTGCCCAATTCATCTACTGTGCTATCAGTAACTAGTTTAGGGTTCGCATTTTTAGGATAGTAAATATTTTCTTCGTCCATAGCAACGACAATACACGCTTTATCATCATTTACTACACCCTTCACAATACATTCCTTGTTGTTTATCGTTGCTTGAGGCTGATTGCCTCCCACTCTAACCGCCAAAGCGCGAACCTTTTCCGAAGAGACTCCCGCTTCATCAACAGCCCATACCTTTATTTCCTTGTCCGCACGAGGACAGTAGGGAATAGCAATCTTGTATGTACCATCATCCTTCGTTTTAGCAGAGGATACAACACCTTCTACATCAACGTATACAGTTGTATTAAGCTGTGCAGTTCCGAGAATCGATTTGTAGTAGTTTGAAAAATAGCTAACAGTAGGTTCCTCTACGCATCCAGGCTTTATATTTCGAACCGTAAAATACCTCACGGACATATTGCCCTTTTCATCCTCAGCAATAATGGTATATCCACCGTTAAAATCTACAGTAAATTTTCCGTCTTCTACCTTTTTTGCAGATGAAAAAGCCGATGCATCAGTTCTTCCATATGCCACTCTAACCTCTTTTACTCCAGATTTGTCTGTAGCATATATCATAACATCATATGGATTTCCAGTAATTGATGTCTTGGTCTTTAGATATGTGAGAAATGGACCACTTACATCCTCATCTGATAAATTCTTAAATGCAGCTTTGTAGTAGTTATATCCCTTTTCTGTATGCGTTGTTCCTCTATACCAGTTCTTTTTAATTGCGACACTTCCCGATTTTGATGAGCTTCTAAGCGTATACTCTATTGAATCATCAAAAATTAATTTCCAGTTATTATCATATGTCAGATTATACTGATTGTTTGCATCTAATCCATCTTTTATATACTCGCTAAAAAGCTCGTTCGGACGTAAGCGCTTCATCAGTATGCTTTTATCTTTCATATTTCCTAGTATTGGATGAGCTTTACTGAAGCTTGTTCTATCTAACACCGCTAATATCTTATCATCATCCTTCAATTCCTGACCATTAATTGTCAATCTAGTGATTCGTGATGAATTGGCGTTTATTACGTTACCCTCTGCATCATATTTTGGTGCCTTTGTTGTATCAATGGTGTATTCAACTCCATCAAATACCTTGAGCCCTGACCATTCCTTGTTATACTCGTCAGCTATAATAAATGTTCCATCACCACCTGGTAAGGCGTAAATACTTGCAGCAGAATACTCCATCAATTCTCTAAGTTTTTTTCCAGAAATACTGAACAAATACACCATTTCATTATTGTACTGTTGTATATTAAGTAGATCCTTTTCTGTTATTTTTCCTTTTATATTCACATAATCGTCAGCTGAATTCTGTCCTGTCATATTGTAGCTACTGGCTGACACAATTTTATAGCCCTCATACTTGGGATTTTCTCTAATATAATTGAGTGCAAATCTTGTTTTTACCTCATTAGCAAGGGATATAGCCCCTGTGTCCTCTAGCATTCCAAAATAACCATTTGAATCCTCGCTTACATCTGCTATTTTTTCAGCATAAAACTCTTTTGCGGCAGTATCATATTTTTTTAGGAAAGCCTTAATTTTTGAATCTGCCTCGGTGTTCTCATTTACCTTCTTAATTTGAACCTTTTTTGATACAACCTTGACCTTATCATTAACAAACTTTAGTTTGATATCTGTCTGTCCCAATGCAGCCCCTGCATTTGCAGTTTGAACAACTGCCGTCCCATTCATAATGCCACTCGCATCTACTCCAGCCATATCGAAGTATGGCAACACCTTCGGGTCGTTTGAAGGAAAGTTTACATGAGTATGACCAGCGCACACTACATCAACTCCATCTATCTTTGATATCTCATACGCGGCTGCTTCACCACTATCTGTATATTCCTCGTTACCTACTCCTGAATGAGCTAGAACAACTATTACATCAGCCTTTTTGTTTTTCAAAACCTTAACCTGAGATTTTACTGACTCAACCATATCCTGTCGAATCAAATCATCAGTATGATCAACTATTGTATCAATAAGCAAAGGGGGTGTTACACCTATCACACCTATTTTTACGTCGACCTTTTCTCCCTTGGTAGTAGTCATTGATTTTGTTATAATCTTAGAACCAGCCCATATTCCTTTACCCGTCTTTGCATCAAAAATGTTCGCAAGAACAACGTTATTCTTCATTCCTGCATCTTCAAGCTCACCTTCTAGAAAATCTATACCAAACTCAAAATCATGATTTCCTAAAGTAATTGCATCATAGCCCATGTATTTCATCGTTGAATACATGTACTCCTCATAGTCGAGCTCTCCATCTAAAATTTTATTGTCTATATATCCAAATGCTGTATCACCACTATCTACGAGCAATGTATTTCCATTTTTTATTTCATTTTTACTCTCTTTTATAAGTGTTTGAAGGTGAGCAAGCGATCCGGTATTGTTATCAGAAGCCTTGTGGTAATCTATAATTCCAGCCTGTCCGTGCAAGTCTGTTGTAGATAAAATTCTAAGCGTTGCAGTACCCTTGTTTGCTGCTTCTATATCCTCAGTAGAAAAATATGTCATCCCCACAGCCATTATAGCTACTGCTAATACATTAACCAACAATCTCTTTAATACTTTCATCACTTTCACCTTAGTTCTTTCTCTATAAATTTAACTTCTTTTATTTTTATAAATTGCCTCAGCAAGCTCTAAATCAATAGGATATGTTATCTTAATGTTGGCAGAGTCACCCTGCACTATACGTACGTCAATACCACAAGCAATTGCAAGCCCTGCCGCATCAGTACAGCCCTCTAAATCCTTTGCGCTCGTTTTTTGCAGTATTTCTCTTAGTAGTTTTGCCACAAAGGTTTGTGGAGTCTGTGCTTGATACATTTTAGACCTATCTGTAACAGATTCTATTATCTTGCCATCTGAACTCACTGCAATTGTATCAACAGCACCTATATAGGTCGAGCAAGCCCCATACTGTTTTGCTGTAGCTATATTTTCTTCAATAATTCTTTTTGTAACAAACGGTCTAGCAGCATCATGCGTTATGATTACATTATCACCACTATCGTTTATGCTATCAATATAATCACATGCTTTTATCAAGGTATCATTTCTGGTGGCTCCACCCTCGATAACTTTAATTCTCGCTGTATTAGTGATGTGTTTGCTTAACAAATCTCTGGTGTATTCTATCCAATCATTTGGACAGAGCACAACAATTTCATCTATCATATCTACTTGCAAAAAGCTCTCTATGGTGTGAATAATAATCGGCTTATCCGAAATATCAAGAAACTGCTTGGGCAGTTCTCCTCCCATTCTATTGCCTATGCCACCTGCTAAAATTGCGCAATATACCATATAACTCCACCTTTATATCTATACGAAAAATATTTTTAGATTTTAGCATACCTTCTTATATTTTTCAAATATTCAAAACATTTGAATTCAAGCACATCTGCATTAAAAGTATATTAATTTTTCACGTATCATAAATCCTCTTGAAACGCAAAAATCCCCGCTAGATAACTAGCGGGGAAAGCATAATCAATATTAACCCTTAACAGCTCCAACAGAAACACCACCAACGATGTATCTTGAAAGAATAAGGTATACGATAATAACAGGGAAGATAGCAATAAAGATTGTCATATAAACCTGTCCTAAATCGAACTTCATGAAGTCGGCGCTTCGAAGCTCGGCAATTAGAATCGGCACAGTCTTTAAGTCTCTTGCTGTAATCAATCGCATAGGAACGAAGAAGTTGTTCCAGCTTGATACAAATGCGAAGATTGCCTGAACTGAGATAGCAGGGCTCATAAGAGGAAGTGCTATCTGGTTGAAGGTTCTCCACTCACCTGATCCATCAATTCTTGCTGCCTCTACAAGTGCAAGAGGAAGTGTAGAATCCATGTACTGCTTCATATAGTAGAAGGTTACAGGTGCTGCAAATGCAGGTACAATCAATGCGATATAATCAAGATAATTACCGTTATCAGTCAAATGCAATGTTCTCATCCACTCAATGAAACCTAATACAGTAACCTGTGTAGGAACCATCATAATCATAAGAATGAAAGTGAACATAAACTTCTTGAGCTTGAAGTCATATACATGAATAGCATATGCTGTCATTGTCGAGAAGTAAACAGAACCTAATGCTGTAAGTGCTGCTATAATAAAACTGTTAAGCAGACCCTTGAAGATAGGCTGTGTTGCGTTCATCAAATTGTTAAAGTTGTCAAAAAAGTGCTCTGCAGGATATGCTCTAAATCCAGCCTGAATTTGTGAGTTGTTCATGGTTGCATATACAAAAAGCATATAGAACCAGAAGAGACATAATATTGAGAGCAAAATAAGAACTATATAAGCTAATACTCTTCTAGCTTTGGTAGACATACTTTTGTCTACATCATAATCACGTACGTCCATCCCTAAGCCTCCTTATCTTTCTTTCTATAAGCAATATTGTAAACTACTAAGCTGAGTGCACCAGTAATAATGAATAATACTACTGATAATGCGCCACCCATACCCATGTTCTTACTTGTAAGGTGCTGGTTCAAGTACATGATAAGTGTCATTGTGCTTGTACCAGGTGTTCCATTGTACTTAGTTAAGACTGCAGGTACATCGAACATCTGTAATCCACCGATAAGTGAAGTAATAACAACATAGATTAAGATAGGCTTAAGAAGAGGAAGAGTAATCATGGTAAATCTCTGCCATGAGTTAGCACCATCAACCTCAGCTGCCTCGTATAATGATGTATCAATTCCCATGATACCAGCCATCAACAAGATTGTAGTGTTACCGAACCACATCAAGAAGTTCATAACTGCAATCAATATTCTAGTCCATGCTACATCATCAAAGAATCTGAAAGGCTCAGACATACCCATTGACTGTAAAATACCATTTACAGGTCCGATGGGTGAGAATAATGCGAAGAACAACATCGCAAAAGCAGACGCCATAATGATGTTAGGCATATAAATAACTGTCTTGAAGAATGTAGCTCCCTTAAGACGAAGTCTTGTATCAGAGAACCACTGTGCAAGCAAAAGTGAAATGAGAATCTGAGGAATAAATCCTAAAACCCACATAATTCCAGTATTTGCTGCATACTCAAAAATTCTATTATCACTGAACAGGGATATATAATTGCCCAGACCTACAAAATTAGGACCAACCTGGTTCAATCCATCCATGTATTTTTCAAATAAACTATAGTAGAAAGTCATTCCAAGAGGAATAAGATTAAATACTACATATACTAAAATAAAAGGTACGAGAAAAATGTAACCCCACTTATTGTAGCGTACAACTTTGCTATTATCAATCTTTCTAGCAGGTGTTGTAGCTGCTGCTGTCTGATTTGCCATACCCATACTCCTATAATGCAAATTAATTATGTTACATAGAAAAAATGTGCCTGCCCAATAGAGCAGGCACATAAAGTAAAGCTATTTTTTTATTACTATAAATTACTCTACAGTAATTGCAGGATACTTAACAGCGATATCAGCCTTGAACTGAGCAAGTGCATCCTCAACTGTTGCGTATGTTCCCTTGAAGTAATCGTTGATACACTTCTGGATTGTCTCGTTACATCCCTGATCGTAATCTGAAATGTTTGAAAGATCAACCTTAGATACACCATCAGCGAAGATTCCGTAAGGGTTCTGTCCGCCAAGGAAAGCATCTCCGAATGTCTCGTCATCTCTGTACTTAGCGATTACAGCCTGGCTGTTAACGAAGTCATGAGCACCAACAAGGATGTTCTCAAGAACTGCCTGATCTGTTGTCATAGTCTTGATGATGTCAGCAACAAGTGTCTTGTTGTCTGTTCCTGTTGCAGCACATACCCATGTACCACCCCAGTAGAATCCCTGAGGTCCGGGGCAGATTCTCCATCCGCCGTTTGCTCCAACTGAACCAGCCTCATCACAGTGCATTGAGAAGTCGATGAACCATGCGGGTCCAAAGTAGCAGAATACGTTAGAATCCTGGTAGAATCCCTGTGCCCACTCATCTCCCCAAAGATCAGCTGATCCTGTATATCCAGCGTCAACCATTGCCTTTGAGTCCTCGATCCACTGCATGATGTTAGCGTCGATGTTAAGCTTTCCATCCTCAACCCACTTAGAAGTAACGTTGTTTGAGTATGTACGGAATGTATCAACAGCTGCTGCTGTCATCTTGTATCCGTGATCATGCATCTGAGCTGCTGTAGATAAGAATGCATCCCAATCAGCTACTGCGTTCTGAACGTCAGCAGGATCAGATGAACCAAGAACTTCCTCAGCGAAGTCAGCTCTGTAGATAAGTGCACCAGGGCATCCCTGCCATGAAGCTCCCTTAAGCTGTCCGTTAGCTGTAACAACGTCCTTTGTGTACTGATACTGATCAGCGAAAACTGAATCATCAAGTCCAAGATCAGACATAGCCATTGTATAATCTGTTCCTGTGTACTTAAGAGCGTAATCTGCCTCTACAAGGAAGATATCGATCTTGTCATCATCAGCTGCATCAGCCTGAGCAAGAAGAGTAGCATCAAGGTTATCCTGATATGCATTTCCGTCAGAAGGTACTGTTACGTAGTTAACTGTAACATCACCGATCTTACCAGATACACAGTTCTCTACTACTTCGTATCCAGGATAGTAATCCTGTACTCTCTCGATGAACTCTGTGTTCCATGTGTAGACGTTGAGAACCTTTCCTTCCTCAGCAACTACTGCGTCATCTCCACCGTCGTTTGTGTCAACAGCGGGTGTTGTTGTGTTGTTGTCTGTAGCAGGAGCATCTGTTGTCTCTGCAGCGCCACATCCAACGAGTGTCATAGCAGCCATAGCAGCTACAAGAACACTAGCTAAAACTTTCTTTTTCATTGGTCGTTTTCCTCCATTTTTCTTACCGCGATAGGCGCGGTTGCCTTTTTAAAAACGCTTAAACGTTTTCGTATGCCCTACTTTACAACATAATCTGCCCAAATGCAAGCGTTTTTTTTGTCAAAATACCAAAAAAGCACAAACCATCCAACAACAATCCAGATAATTTGTGCACTATTTACAACTATTAATCTTCATTCACTTCCTTGGTTTCCAGAAGATGAAAGATTTTTCTATAAAATGGAGAAGTAAGATATACTACTCCAGCAAATCCTACCATAAGCCAGATCCAGCC
>JAZRXQ010000022.1:0-7673 GCA_045600305.1 Lachnospiraceae bacterium | reverse complement strand
GCTTAATAATCTCCAGGTTCATACTCCTGATGACAATTTCAACAACATGGTTAATACATGGAATGCATACAACTGCTTTATCACATTTATCTGGTCAAGAGCAGCTTCATTCCAGTACTGTGGACTTAGAAATGGATTTGGATATAGAGATACAGTTCAGGATATTCAGGGTATTATTCACCTTGCACCTGAGATGGCTAAGAAGCAGATTGTTTTCATGCTAAGTGCTCAGGTTACAAATGGTGCAGGACTTCCTCTTGTTAAATATGATCATAAGGCTGGTGAAGAAAATCATCCTGATGAAAATGATGAGAATTCTGTATATGCCAAGGAGACAGGACATCCCTCGTACAGAGCAGATGATGCACTCTGGCTCTTCCCTACAATTTACAAGTATGTATCTGAGTCAGGAGATATTGCTTTCCTTGACGAGGAGATTTTATATGCAAATGATGGTCAGAAGGGCACAGTATATGACCACTTAAAGAGAGCAATTGATTTCTCAATGAATCACCTTGGAAGTCACGGCATGCCTGCAGGACTTCACGCAGACTGGAACGACTGTTTACGTCTTGGAAAGAAGGGCGAGTCAACCTTCGTTGCGTTCCAGCTCGTATATGCAATCAAGATTCTCAGAACCTATGCTGAGGAGAGAGGTGATGCTGATTACATCAAGTATCTTGATGAGATTAAGGCTAAGCTCGATACAATTCTTGCTGATTGCTGGAATGAGGATAGATGGATTAGAGGCTACAAGGAGGATGGTACTGTTATTGGACAGCGTACTGACCCCGAAGCAAATATGTGGCTTAACCCTCAGAGCTGGTCAGTTATCTCTGGCTTTGCTTCTAAGGAGCAGGCTGAAAAGGCTATGGATTCTGTTGAGAGAGAACTCAATACTCCTTATGGAGCTATGGTTATGTATCCTCCTTATGATGAGCATGGATTTAATGGAGCGCTTATGCAGTGCTTTAACAGATGTACCAAGGAGAATGCTGGTATATTCTCACAGCCTCAGGGATGGCTTATTTTAGCAGAGTCAAAGCTTGGTCATGGTAATAGAGCTTACAAGTATTGGACAGAGGCAGCTCCTGCTACGTACAATGACAACGCAGAGCACAGAGTGCTTGAACCCTACGTATATGGACAGTTTGTAGAGGGCAAGGATTCTCCTTTTGCAGGACGTGCACATGTTCATTGGCTTACTGGTACAGCTTCAACTGTTATGGTTGGAACAACAGAGGGTATCTTAGGACTTAATCCTGAGTCTAAGGGTATTGTTATTGACCCTTCAATTCCTTCAGAGTGGAAGGAGTATACCTTCGAAAAGACATTCCGTGGTAAGAGACTTAATGTAACGGTTAAGAATCCTAACGGAAGCGAGCATGGTGTTAAGAAGGTAACAGTTAATGGTGCTGTTATCGATGGAAAACTCATATTAGATGAGATTCTTAAGGATACCAACGATATTATTATCGAGATGTAAATTAGTACTATTAAGGGCAAGTAATGATGCACTACAATTATTATTATGATGTCGCCGCCATGATACTCATGGCGGTGCTTATCATTTTTTTCTACGAAAAGAATATTATAAGGACTAAGCTATCTAGCTTTTTTGAGGTGCTCCTTTGGGGAACTTTTATTTCCAGTACGTTGGACTTTGTTAGAATAGTGATTATAAGTGACGGGTCGAGGTTTGGAATTGCCGTAAGTAATGCTTTGGTTGTGGGGTCGATGCTTGCTGTATCAACAATACCTGTTTTGTATTATATATATTCACTTAGAAGTATAGCCAAGGTAAGACATCTAAACCTATCTGAGCGTTTAGGCGCGGTTATTCCATATTTGATAATGGCAGCACTAATTATTTCCAGTCCATGGACCAAATTAGTCTTTTTTATATCAGATAATGGAGTGTTCAGCTATGGCATTCTAGGTATAGTATTATATGTACACTGGATTGTATATTTAATACATATCGTGAGGTCTATGACTAAAAAATGGGATAGAATTGAGTCTACTTTGAAATATGCAGTATTGGGTGGTGCTATTGTTGTTGCAGCCGCTTGCGCTGTAACCTATTTTATTCCTCAGTTGACACTTGTTAATTTTGCTGCATCGATTGCTGTTATGCTTCAGTACATTGCTATGGAGTCGGTTGATGACTATACCAATGACAAGCTAGAGGTGCTCAATGAAAATGCCTTTGTTGACAAGATAGACGTGCTTCTTCAAGGAGATACAGATTTTGAGATATTTGCAATTAAGCTGGATGGGATAGCGTATCTTAGAAACGTTCTTGGTAGAAAAAATATTAATAATCTACTTAAGAGTATTTCAAATAATCTAGATAATTTTGCTCAGGGTATGACGTTGTTTTATCTTGGAGCAAGCCGGTTTGTCATACTTGCCGAAAGGGAACCTGGCAACTGGCCTTTGCTTTCAGAGTTGATTGAGAAATATTTTAGAGATACTGTTGAATATGGCAATATTACGATTAGTATAGATGCAGTAAAGACAATTATACCTATGGAGCTTGTGAAAAAGGTTCCAAAGGCAGAAGATGTAATAAGACTTATAGATGCGGCTACTGAGGCTGCTAGAAAGGTTGTATCTGAAGAGCTTTATATAGCATCAGAAGATACTCTAGCTGATACAAAAAGAAAAGAAGAGATTTTGCATATTCTAAAAGGTGCGGTCAGAGAACAGCATTTCGAGGTATATTATCAGCCCATCTATTCGGTAAAGAAGCAAAGATATGTATCTGCAGAGGCGTTGGTGCGTCTCAAGGATGATAGATTAGGATATATAAGTCCAGAGGAATTTATTCCCATTGCGGAGCGTAATGGACTGATTCTTGAAATTGGAGATTTTGTTTTTAGAACTGTATGTAAGTGTATTATGGATAACAGTATCTGTGAGCGAGGCATAGAGTTCATAGAGGTAAATCTGTCCGTAGTTCAGTGTATGCAGGATAATTTGCACGAGCAGTTGGTTTCGATAATGGACGAATATAGATTGCCTTATCACTATATCAATTTGGAGATTACAGAGAGTACTGCTGCGATGTCTAAGGATACACTGCGTGCCAATATGGAAGAACTCATTAAGAGGGGAATCCATTTTGCATTGGATGATTATGGAACTGGTTTTTCTAATATGATGAGAATTGTGGATTATCCTTTTCATGCAGTTAAGCTTGACAAGTCACTTCTCTGGAGTGCAGCGGATAAGCCCAAGGCAAAGCAAGCATTAGAATATAGTATTCAGATGATTAAGGCAATGGAACTTGATGTCATCTGTGAGGGTGTAGAGACATTTGCACAGGCTGATATGCTTGAGAAAATGGGATGTGATTATTTCCAAGGGTATTATTTCTCTAAGCCTGTACCGGTTGATGATTTCCTTACACAATTGGCGAGAGATCAGGCTATGACATTGCTGACAGAAGAACAGGTCTAGTATGTATTGGAGTAGGGTATTATGGTAGATTATACAGAAGTAGCAGGCACACAGTATCACATAGGGTGTAGACCGGGGGATGTTGGAAAATATGTTTTTTTGCCGGGTGATCCTAAAAGATGTGCTAAGATTGCGGAATTTTTCGATGACGCAAGGTTAGTGGCGGATAGCAGAGAGTTTATGACATACACAGGTTTTTTGAATGGGGAAAAGGTTAGTGTGTGTTCTACAGGTATCGGTGGACCATCTGCTTCTATTGCGTTAACTGAATTACATAATATAGGAGCGGATACATTTATTAGGATTGGTACCTGTGGTGGTATGGCTATTGATGTAATGGGTGGAGATCTCGTTATTGCAACAGGAGCAATAAGGATGGAGGGAACTTCAAAGGAGTATGCTCCAATAGAGTTTCCTGCAGTTGCTGACCACGTAGTTGTTAATGCACTAGAGGCTTCCGCTATAAGGCTTGGATACAGGAATCATATAGGTGTAGTTCAGTGCAAGGATTCTTTCTATGGACAACATCAACCAGAACTAATGCCAGTACATGATGAATTAGAGAGTAAGTGGGACGCGTGGGTTAAGCTTGGAACACTTGCTTCTGAAATGGAGTCGGCAGCTTTATTTACAGCCGCTAGTTACTTGGGAGCTCTTCGTGATGAGCTGCATGGAGAGAATAACAGGTGCAGAGTAGGAACAGTTCTTCTTACGGTAGCTAATCAGGAGAGAGCCAAGAGAGGACTTGAGAATACTCAGGCACATGATACAACGATGGCTATCAAGACAGCGATAGAGGCTATGAAGCTGTTGATTGCTTGGGATAAGGAGTAAAAAATGGACCACAAATTATTTGACCACACCATACTAAAGGCAGATGCAACTAAGCTTCAGGTTAGAAAAATCTGTGTAGAGGCCGTTGAAAATAGATTTGCCAGCGTATGTGTTAATTCATATTATACAAGCTTTGTACATCAGCTTCTTGAGGGAAGTGGAGTCAAGACCTGCACAGTTGTTGGATTTCCTCTTGGAATGATGAGTACTGAGGCTAAGGTTTTTGAGACACTTGTTGCAGTTAGGGACGGTGCTGATGAGATAGACATGGTTATAAATGTAGGCGCACTAAAGGATGGTAACTATGATTCTATCGTTGCGGAGATTGCTTCTATCAAAGAAGTATGTAAGGATGCACATCTCAAGGTAATCATTGAAACCTGTTTACTCACAGATGCAGAAAAGGTTAAAGCCTGTGAGCTTGCAGTCGAGGCAGGCGCAGATTTTGTTAAGACATCAACAGGTTTTTCAACAGGTGGAGCTACTGTAGAGGATGTGGCTCTCATGAGAAAAACAGTTGGTCCTGATATAGGAGTCAAGGCGAGTGGCGGAATTAGGGATGCAGCTACTGCTCAGGCTATGGTGGATGCTGGAGCTAATAGATTAGGGACTAGTGCTACAGTAGATATTGTTAAGGAATAGTTATTTCAGAGGGGAGATATGAGAGTATCTCCCTATTTTATAGGTAAATACTTAGGAGAAGTTAAATGAAAAAATACAGGAGAATAATAACAATAGTTCTTGATTCATTGGGAATCGGTGCAATGCCTGATAGTGAGAAATATGGTGATATTGGAGTAGATACACTGGGGCATATTGCAAAGTCAGTTAAAAAATTTAATATTCCTAACTTGCAAAAATTGGGTTTTGCTAATTTGCACGAGATAGAGCATGTGCCTGCTGTGGATAATCCCATGGGTCGATTTTGTAAAATGGCGGAGGCGTCTAATAGCAAGGATACGATGACAGGCCATTGGGAGATGATGGGAATAAAAACAGAAAAGCCATTTAAGACTTTTACTGATAATGGATTCCCGACAGAACTCATTGCTGAATTAGAAAAAAGGTGTGGTAAGAGAGTAATAGGAAATAAGGCAGCTTCTGGAACTGAGATACTTGACGAGCTTGCGGAGGAAGAGATTTCCACTGGTGCAATGATAGTATATACCTCTGCTGATTCGGTATTGCAGATTTGCGGTAATGAAGAGACTTTTGGCTTGGAAAATCTTTATAGATGCTGTGAGATTGCCAGAGAGCTTACCATGAAGGAGGAGTGGAAGGTAGGTCGTGTAATAGCGCGTCCTTATGTAGGTAAGAAAAAGGGTGAGTTCAAGCGTACATCGAATAGACATGATTATGCGTTAAAGCCCACTTCGGATACAGTATTAAATGCGCTAAAGGATAATGGAAAAGATGTACTGGCTGTGGGTAAAATCAATGATATTTTCGTTGGAGAAGGTGTAACAGAGACACTTCATTCTGATTCATCGGTTCATGGTATGGAACAGACAATTGAGCTAATGAACAGAGATTTTGAAGGCATAATCTTCACTAACCTTGTAGATTTTGATGCGTTGTGGGGACACAGGAGAAATCCTATCGGATATGCTGAAGAAATCGAACGATTTGATGTAAAGCTGGGTGAGTTACTTCCTATATTAAAGGATGACGATTTGCTGATTTTGACAGCGGATCACGGAAACGATCCCACATATACAGGAACAGACCACACTAGAGAATATGTGCCATTACTTGCTTATTCACCTTCGTTTAAATGCGGGGGTAAGATAGAAGATACTGATACTTTCGCAGTGATAGGTGCAACAATAGCAGATAATTTTGAAATTCAGATGCCGGAAGGCCTGATTGGAGAGAGTATTTTAGAGAGTTTATAAATTATACATTTTAAGGAGGTACACTATGAAGGCAATAGTTATTTACAATTCACAGACAGGATTTACAAAAGAATACGGACAGTGGATAGCAGAGGAGCTTGGCTGTGAGGCAATCCATTTTGCAGATCGCAAGGTTGTTAACTATGCTGATTATGACACGATTATATTTGGTAGCTGGGTGCAGGCTGGAGGCGTTAAAGAAAAACGTAAAATTACCAGTGTTATCAAGAAAAATCCAGGTAAGAAATTTGCAGTATATGTAACTGGTTGTATGCCCGCGGGGACAGATGCAGCAAACGCTATGGTAAAGAAAAACTTCCCTGCCACACTTGCTAACTGCGAGAGCTTTTACTTCCGTGGAGGCTTAAGATACGAGAAGATGACAAAGACCGGTCAGCGTATGATGGCAATGCTTAAAAAGATGCTTTCTGGTAAGAAAAATCCCAGCGAAGGAGATAAAGCTACGCTTGAGATTATCAGTAATAACTTCGAGGGACAGGATAAGAGCCTTATTGATGAGTTGATTAAATATGTTAGAGGATAGTTTTATATACGAGAAATTTAAAAGACATAATTTAATTAAGAATAGATGAAAAATCTATAAGATATGATTTGATATAGAGTGGGTGAGAATTCTACAAGAGATTTGATTAAATTAATGTCGGATGAAAAGTGGGAGAATGCCAATGGGATTATTTAGCCCTAAAATTAAGGAATTGGATATACTCATAAATAAGACAGAACGTGCCATGGAAAATAATTACAAGGACCTGGCACAGATGGACTACCAGGAGTTTCTCGAGGCATTTGAGGAGAGAATGCCTAAGATGAAGTCGAGAAGTCTCGAGTATTATGAGAAGGAAAAATCAAGGCTCGAAGGTATGCTTACAGGCTTTAAGCATTCTTCACCTTTTTATGAGTCTGAGGGTAGAATAGAAAAGTAAAGGATACGAAAAAAGTGAGACTGTGTTTTGGTCTCACTTTTCTATGTTGTATTGAATTAAATCTACGGGAGTACAATTGAGGGTATAGCTTTAGCTCCACCATCTTCCACTTGCTCCGCAAGGTAGCACCATGCCAGACTTGGTAACAGGTAAACCAATCTCCTCGGACTGTATTGTTCCGCCCTTATCTCCAAGTGTAAGTCCTAGCATATATGTAAGGACACCAGGCTGTAGGCCTGTGGTATAGGAATTGATTAAGTAGAATAAGGGAGTATCTGAAAGAAGCTGTGCGCATAGTCCAACTAATTCAAACACGGCCTCTTCTATCTTCCAGATTTCTCCACCGGGTCCTCGACCATATGAAGGCGGATCCATTATGATTGCATCATATGTTTTGCCACGACGAATTTCACGCTCTACAAATTTCTTGCAATCATCTACTATCCATCTGATAGGAGCATCGCTTAACCCTGATGATGCGGCGTTCTCCTTTGCCCAGTTCACCATCCCCTTAGATGCATCTACATGTGTGACG
>JAZRXQ010000021.1:0-2087 GCA_045600305.1 Lachnospiraceae bacterium | reverse complement strand
AGTGCCTGATTTCCATCACGAAGATCCACACTACACCATATAGGCGCTTTTGTTATCTCTTTATTTGGCCACTCTCTTTCTGGGTACTCCATTACTGGGTTCTTTTTATATCTCTTAAAATTAATCATCCTGTTATCCTCTCTTTACATAGATATAGGCGGCTGTAGAACAGCCGCCTATCATAATGCATATAGCAATTATTTCATTACATTACTCACCAAGGCCATTTTCTACTGCTGTTACTAATGCCTTAAGTGCTTCTGCTTCATCCTCACCTTCGCATACAAACTCAATCTCATCACCGCATTTCACGCATGCTCCGAGAACGCTCAGCACACTCTTAGCATTTGCTGTATTGTCCCTGAAGCTAAATGTAATCAGGGATTTAAACTGCATTGCTTCCTTACATAGGATACCAGCGGGGCGTAGATGCAGACCTGTGGGATTTTTAATCGTAACCTTCTGGCTAACCATAAAAGTTTCCTCCGTATCAAAGTATATAAATACAAAACAATATTAACACTTTCGGTTAAAATAGACAAGGTTAATATCGTAACAATCTTATAATTTTAGTAATAATAACTACGTAGTTCTAATCTTCCGATTCACTATCATCATCAGTTTCTTCTAAAGCATCCTCACCATTCGCATGCTCACCATTAACCTGAAGCAATACCTTTGCGATTATTGCATTTTCTCCAGGAACAATTCCATCAGGGAATTCAAAAGCAACCGGAATTTCATATACGTCAGGAGTTATCTCCTCACTCTCGGGGTCAGGCTCAATGACCGATAAATCAACTGTTCCAATTATGGTAGCAGGATCAACATTGTCATAAGCTGCTCCAAGACCCTTAACCTGAACAGCAACAATCTCCCCAAGACCTCCGACGGTTGCACTCATTCCTTCAGGAATATTAACAGCTGTAATATTCGAAGTCGGAACCTCAACATACTTTGATTCAAGTGGTGTCACCCCAATATGTACCGTAACTATCTTATCCTGTCCAACAACCACCATTCCCGATGGTATATATTTTGCAATATCAACCTCTGTCTCAACGTCTCCAACAGCGCCTGTAATGTTAAGCAATTCTGCAGGAATAGACACTGAGCTGACATTTGAAAGAGCAATCTCATTTCCAGCAACTCTCACCACCGAAGGATTACAGCTGTTTCCACCATTAACGCCAAATCCTTCTGCAGGAGTTCCAACATAAGAAAAGGTAATCGGCACTTCCTTAGAATTCCATATCTCAACACTTATACTTACGCTGTCTCTGCTAAGTACAATATCCTCATCGTCAACCTCTTCACCGTCCTTATCTACAAGAACAATATCCTCAGAAGTTAAAATATTACCAGACATTCCAGATAAATCAACAGTAACTTCAGCACCAGCAATCATTCCAACAATGCTCTCAGGACCTGACACCTTGACAATATTTTTATCAAGAGATGTGTTTCCAACAACATATCCCTCTGCCAGACTTCCCTTTGTTGCAACAGAAATATTGAACTGCTTCTCAAGAAGATTCTCGATAATAACTCTAACATTTTTATTTTTTAAATTGATATTCTCAAGTCTATCCGCATACCTTGTTGCCTTAACATCAATAGGAACAAGATTATTGTCAAGCCTTGCCATATCAGCAGTAGCCTTAAAATTATCACGGCTCAATGAATCAAGAACAGATCTTTTTGCCGTAACTGTGACGCTACATACATCCGTCTGATCCTCAATTTCATATACTTTTCCTGCCTTCACTATACTATCGGTATTGGTAAGCTCGACCGGAATCTGTGTATATGTCCTCGTTGTGATAGGATCATCAACGCTGACCACAAGAAACCACAGCACTGTAGCAAAAAATACGGAAAGTAATTTAAGGCCTAAATTATGAGTCAGTTTATCCTTCACTCTTTGACCTTCCTTTCCAGTGGAATCTCTTCTTCTCCTCCTGTGGTTTACTAAGAGCAAGAGAAAGCTTCTCCTTTACAAGCTCAGCTGTAGCGTTTCTAAAAAGCTCTCCTTCGATTGCAACGGATACTCTACCTGTTTCCTCGGAAACAATTACAGTAATTGA
>JAZRXQ010000020.1:0-2325 GCA_045600305.1 Lachnospiraceae bacterium | reverse complement strand
AGGAGCATTCCTGTAATTCATAAATAGCGCCAATTGAAAAAAAGAAAACCTCAAGGTATGATTGAGTTGCATCTTGGCGGATGTAAACAAAACAATCATACACCGGAGGTTCAATATGAATTATACACAGAATGAAAAAATCGAGCAAGTAACAGATTCAACATTAGTAGTAGGAATTGATATCGGAAGCCAAATTCATTATGCAAGAGCTTTTGATAATCGTGGGCGCGAATTATCGAAAAGAGTTTTTCTTTTCAAAATACTCTTGAAGGATTTAATTCCTTCAATCAATGGGCTGAGAAAATCAAAACAGAGCACAGTAAGACCGCGGTACTAATTGGCTGTGAGCCTACGGGGCACTATTGGTTTGCCTTTTCAAAGTATGTAACTGATCATAAGAAAACATTAGTGATGGTTAATCCTTTTTCTGTAAAGAAAATAAAAGAGTTAGATGATAACAGCCCCAAGAAAACGGATTCAAAAGATCCAAAGACTATAGCAAAATTAGTAGTGGATGGAAGGTATTCTATTCCTTATGTACCAGAAGGCATATACGCCGAAATAAGAGATTTGGTATACAGCCGTGACAGGATAATAAAGCAGCACAACATATCTGCTAATAGAATCCAAAGATGGCTTGCAATACACTTCCCAGAGTATTTGGGATTATACACAAAGTTTGATGCAGCGAGTGGCTTGGCAGTGCTTGAAAAAGCGCCATTGCCTAGAGATGTGATAGCACTTGGTGTAAACGGTATCAGAAAGATATGGCACGACAAAAAGATGCGTGGCAGAGGTGTTACAGAAGATAGGGCAAAGATCCTGGTAGAAGCTGCGCACAATAGTGTTGGTGTTGATGGTGGTACAGGAACTAAGAGTGAGTTATATATGCTGCTGGAGGAACATCGTTTATGGACTTCGCAATTGGAAGCTGTAAATAAGGTCCTTGATGAAATCATTCTCAAGGTTGAGTATGTGGAAAAGTTACTCGCCATAAAAGGAGTAGGAAGTATAACAATAGCTGGATTCTTAGCTGAAGTAGGTGATATCAGACGCTTTAAATCACCAAAACAGATTCAGAAATATGCGGGACTGGAGTTAGTAGAGAATAGCTCAGGAAAGCATAAAGGAAGAACTAGAATTAGCAAGAGAGGACGAAGAAAACTCAGAAAAATATTGTATCAGGTAATGGTACCGTTACTAGCGAGAAACATTGAGTTTAGAGCAATCTATGATTACTATGTAACGAGAGTAAAGAATCCTCTGAAAAGACGACAGGCAATGATTGCCGTCAGTTGTAAGTTGATACGTGTATTCTATGCTGTATTAACAAAAGGAACGGATTATGACAGATATAAGATGATGTCAGATATCCGAAGAGACAGCGATATCATAGCTGCCTAAGAAAAGCAATAAGCACTGTAAACAGTAAAGCGTCCGCCTCAAAGGTGCTGTGAAACAGGAATGCAAAATATATAAGACAAAGTAGAGCTAGTAGCTGCGTTGACATTTTTATTAGGGCAAAGACCCTGCGATAGGAGCATGAGCAGCACCCAACTATGGATAAGCAGAACGAAGGAATTTAGGACCTTGCAGAGGTGAGTGATCCTGGTAGTCATGAGAGGTTTGTTACTGTAGAGGAAATTGGGACACAAGAAGGCCTTCAAAAAGAAAAAAGGAAGACGTTACTCTTGTTGTACCCAAAATCATCAGAAATGGACTCGATGAAGTCACTTCATATCCAGAAAACTCTAGTTTGGATATATATGTAACCTTATTAACCATTTAACAATGCCCGTATTTATAAGGAATTTTGTTAAACATACACAAAAAAGAATAGAGAGAATAAAAATGGTTAAGCATGTAATTTTATGGAATCTTAAGGATGAATTAAGCGAGGCAGAAAAGGTCGAGGTCAAGAAGGGAATAAAGGAAGGTCTCGAGGGACTTGCAGGTAAAATTCCTGGATTAGTTAGCATCAAGGTTAATATTGATTATCTTTCTTCGTCAAATGCGGAAGTGATGCTAGATTCTGTTTTTGAAGATGAGGAGAGCCTCAAGGGATATGCAACACATCCTGAGCATGTAGCGGTAGCTGATGGTAAGGTTCGCCCATATACTAAGAGCCGTGTGTGCATGGATTATATTGAGGAATAAGAGGTGCTATCAAATATTACGGGCTCTCAGATACGAGAGAAGGTTAGGGATTATATAGTTTTTGATTTTGAGTCAACAGGCGTAAGTGTAAAAAAGGATGACATCATTGAGGTGTCAGCACTTAAGGTCATTGATGGAAAAATAGAGGGTGAATTTTCAACACTTGTC
>JAZRXQ010000019.1:0-4754 GCA_045600305.1 Lachnospiraceae bacterium | reverse complement strand
AGCGACCGCATTGTAGTGGTTGACTATAAATTGCAAGGCGCAGACGGTGAGTTTGCACAGCCTGACGCGCTGTCTGAGCAGGGACACCTATACCTAATTCACTTGAATGGTTGCGTCAGCTATGTCAAACGTATATTTTTTGTCACTTACCAGGGGCATAGAAATAAAAGAAAACTTGTGATAGAATAACACAAATAGAAAAAAGTCTGGAGAAAACATGAGAAAGAAAGAATTAGCCCTACAGGTAATAGAATTATTAAAACAAGCCTACCCTGATACAGGCTGCTCCCTCGTATACGAGGAACCTTGGAAGCTACTGATTAGCGTTCGACTTGCGGCGCAGTGCACAGATAAAAGAGTCAATGAGGTTGTTCCAAGTCTATACGAGAAGTATCCCGATATAGATGCAATAGCCAACGCTGATCCATTCGAGATAGAGGAGATAGTTAGACCCTGCGGACTAGGACGCTCCAAAGCCAAAGATATAGTATGCTGTATGCAGATGCTAAGGGACGAATTTAACTACGAAGTACCGAGCAATATGACAGATTTACTTAAGCTTCCTGGTGTCGGCAGAAAAAGTGCCAATCTAATTATGGGCGATGTATTTGGGCAGCCAGCAATAGTAACGGACACTCATTGCATCAGACTAGCCAATCGAATTGGCTTAGTAGATAAACTTACAGAACCCACCAAGGTTGAAAATGCGCTTCGAAAAATAATTCCTCCAGAGGAGGGAAATGATCTGTGTCATCGATTTGTTGATCATGGACGTCTAGTTTGCACAGCGCGAAGTCCCAAATGTGAGGAATGCGTATTATACAATATTTGTAAAACAACCAAATAAGTGCCGTCACGCAAATAATTGTTGTAAAAACGTAGACATCGAGCTATATTGTAACCAAGTACACGCATGTACAAGTAGACTTCAGGGAGGAGGACGTATATGGCATTATCAGTTGGCGCAATAAGTGGATATAGCGGATTTAACTACGGCGCATACACAGAGAGCTTAGGCAGAGCAGCTGGCATAGGTCAAGCTGGTTCTATAGCTGATGACAATCGTGCCGCGATGACAGTAGGTCAGGCATCCTCCAACAAGATAGAGAGAAAGCCTGATGGTTCAGTCAGAGAGATTGGTCCAGATGGACAGGAAAAGGATCCAGATGCCAAGGTAGGACGCAAATCATCGCCCGCTAACTGCGAGACCTGTAAGAATCGTAGGTATGTAGACGGCTCAGATGAGAGCGACGTTTCCTTCAAGACTCCTGGACATATATCACCAGGTCAGTCAGCGTCCAAGGTTATGGCACACGAACAACAGCACGTTGCCAACGCCTATCAGAAGGAAGCAGACGGCATGCACAAGGTAATATCCGCCAATGTTTCACTCAAGCATGCGGTGTGTCCAGAATGTGGAACGAGCTACGTTGCAGGTGGTCTTACGAGAACACTTGTTAGTAGCAAAAAGCCCAATCCCTATGACAAGATTGCCAAGGCAATAGAAGCCATGAATTTCAAGGGCTCAAAAATTAATTCAGGTAGATAGTAATTTTAAGAGATGCTTTCCGTTGTGGAGGCATCTTTTTTATAGTATAAAAATAGTTTGAAAATGTATCATTATAATGTATAATAAAAAAGATTTTGCGCAATTTATTATAAGAACACATTGGGAGATATTATGGCAATCGGTTCATTCAAATACAGTGGCAATTTAAGAGGTGCAGATTTACAGCCATTAGACGAGATAAATGGTTTTAAGGTTAGACCAGGATTCTATAGAACTCCTGGAGCCTGCGCATCAAGAAATGGAGTAAGCTTTACAATCAGTTCCCACTATGCTACAGGCTGTACACTTCTTTTATTTAGACCAGAAGAAAGACATCCTTACGCCGAGATACCTGTGCCAGACAATTACAGAATTGGCGGCACATACTCTATATTTGTATTTGGTCTCAAAATAGAAGACTTTGAGTATGCATATAGATTTACAGGACCCTACGACGAGAAAAAAGGTCATAGGTTTGATCCGACAAAGGTCATATTAGACCCTTATGCCAGAGCCGTTACAGATCAAAGAATCTGGGGTGAAAAGGCAGACCATGAACACGTATACAAGGCAAGGGTTGTCGAGAATAATTTCGACTGGGGTTCCAAGAAGCAGCTAGAAAACAAGCTCGAGGACTTGGTCATTTACGAGATGCATGTCAGAGGCTTCACAATGGACAAATCCTCTGGAGTAACAGCACCAGGAACCTTCGAGGGAATCAGACAAAAAATCCCTTACCTTAAACAACTAGGTATAAATGCTGTTGAGTTCATGCCCATCTTTGAATTTGACGAGCTAGACAGCTATAGAGAATACAACGGAAAAAAACTCATAGACTATTGGGGATACAACACCGTTTGCTATTTCGCGCCTAATACAAGCTTTTCATCAGTTGTTGAGCACAATCATGAGGGTGATGAATTAAAAGCATTAATTAGAGAGCTCCATGACAATGGAATAGAGGTTATCCTCGATGTCGTATTCAACCATACTGCAGAGGGCAATGAGCAAGGTCCTACCTTTTCCTTTAAGGGAATAGATAACAAGATATATTACATGCTTACACCAGATGGATACTACTACAATTTTTCTGGCTGTGGAAATGTAATGAACTGCAATCATCCTATTGTAAAGAGATTCATATTAGACTGCCTTAGATACTGGGTTGTTGAATATAGAATAGATGGATTTAGATTTGATTTAGCATCCATTCTCAGTAGAGATGAGACCGGCGCACCGATGAGCGACCCGCCACTCATCAAGGACCTCGCATACGATCAGATTCTAGGTAACGTAAAGCTTATCGCAGAGGCCTGGGATGCAGGCGGATTATATCAGGTAGGTTCCTTCCCCTCTTGGTCCAGATGGGCTGAGTGGAACGGAAAATATAGAGATGATATGCGTCGCTTCCTAAAAGGCGATGATGGAATGAGCCCCGCGGCGGTTGCGAGAATCACAGGCTCAAGAGATATATATGACCCCTATTACAGAGGAC
Organism: Lachnospiraceae bacterium; assembly: GCA_045600305.1. Lineage (GTDB taxonomy): Bacteria > Bacillota > Clostridia > Lachnospirales > Lachnospiraceae > JAZRXQ01. The sequence continues at coordinate 1,710 of JAZRXQ010000019.1, read as the reverse complement.
ATAGTGCGTCAGTCAATTTTATTACCTGTCACGATGGCTTCACACTTTACGACCTCTATTCGTACAACTCTAAGCACAATGAGGCAAATGGCTGGAACAATACAGACGGCGATAATAATTCAAACTCATGGAACTGCGGAGCAGAAGGAGACACTGATGATCCCAAGATAGAAGCACTGCGTATAAGGATGATAAAAAATGCCTTTGCAACGCTGCTATGCTCAAGAGGACCGGCAATGTTTTTGGCGGGTGATGAATTCTGTAACACTCAGTTTGGCAATAATAACGCATACTGTCAGGACAATATCATATCCTGGCTCGACTGGGACAGACTTGCAAAATATGATGACGTATTCAATTTTGTAAGCTTTATGATAAGATTCAGACGTCAGCATCCAGTACTCAGACGCCCCACAGAAAAAGCAGCCTGCGGATATGATGATATTACCTATCATCATGGCAAGCCCTGGCATAATGACTGTGGCGGCAATAATAGACTGATTGGTGTGCTATATTCAGGAGTCAGCGAATCGACAGACAATGACCTTATATATATAGCGGTCAACTCCTATTGGGAGCCACTAGAGACGGTGCTTCCAGATGCACCCAAGGGGCTGAACTGGAGACTCGTAACAGATACAGCAAGAGACGATGAGGTAATACTTCCAGAGATAGTAAATAATAGATATAAGCTTGATGGAAGAAGTGTCATAGTGGCTGTTGCGGAATAGTTTCGTCATTATGACGAATGACATAAGTTTTTTTTGGAAAATGAGTGTATTTAAAAAATACGCTTGTGGTGATATAATGCTAGTAATTTAGGGCTGTTGCCCGTGTATAACAAACACTAAGGAGGGTTTTTTACAAATGTCAAGTTTATCACTTAAGAAAATTTGCAAAGTTTACCCTAACGGCTTTGAGGCTGTTAAGGATTTCAATCTTGAGGTTCAGGACAAGGAGTTCATCATTTTCGTTGGACCTTCAGGATGTGGTAAGTCTACTACACTTCGTATGATCGCTGGTCTCGAGGAGATTTCTTCAGGAGAGCTCCTTATCGATGGCAAGCTTGAGAATGATATTGAGCCTAAGGATAGAGATATCGCAATGGTATTCCAGAACTACGCTCTTTATCCTCATATGACAGTATACCAGAACATGGCTTTCGGTCTTAAGATGCGTAAGGTTCCCAAGGACATCATCGACCAGAAGGTTCGCGAGGCTGCTAAGATTCTTGATCTTGAGAAGCTCCTTGAGAGAAAGCCCAAGGCTCTTTCCGGTGGACAGAGACAGAAAGTTGCGATGGGACGTGCTATCGTTCGTAATCCTAAGGTATTCCTTATGGACGAGCCTCTTTCAAACCTTGATGCAAAGCTCCGTGTACAGATGAGATCTGAGATCGCTACACTTCACCAGAAGCTCGGTGCTACAATCATCTACGTTACACATGACCAGACAGAGGCTATGGCACTTGGAACAAGAATCGTAGTTCTTAAGGATGGTATTATTCAGCAGGTAGATTCACCTCAGAAGCTTTACAACGAGCCCGACAACCTTTTCGTTGCTGGATTCATTGGATCACCTCAGATGAACTTTGTTGATGCTGTATGTAGCGTACAGGGTTCAGATGTTACACTTACATTTGACAAGTTCTCAGTTAAGCTTCCTGCTCAGAAGGCTCAGAAGCTTATCGATGGCGGATATGATGGAAAG
>JAZRXQ010000018.1:0-6907 GCA_045600305.1 Lachnospiraceae bacterium | reverse complement strand
GCTGGGCGCGAGGCGAAAAAACCGCGCGACAAATCCGACATGGATGTCGGATTTAGCGAACTGTGGTTGGATGTTAACAGTGAGCGGTCCGAAGCCCGTAGGGGCGAGGTTTTTTCGAGCTCGCATAGCAGCAGCGAGCCTGACAACCTAAGCCGCAAGGAGTAATATCCATGCGTAGGATAAAATGAGGGCTTGGCGAGGCGGCTTTGAAATACTGTCTCAAAAAGTATACTATACGAAACCCTACAGCTTAATATTCTTCAGCAAATCCGCAAAGCTAGTCCCGATTGACTCACTCTCTGCCAAATCAAAAGAAGTCTCTTCCTCTTCCTTCTGCTCCTCTAATAAGACCTTAATACTAAGCGAAAGCTTGCCATCCTTTTTATCGATAACCTTTACGCGTACATCCTGTCCCTCCTTAAGAGCCTGAGAAGGATGCTTGATTCTATCAAGCGAAATCTGCGATATGTGAACAAGCCCACTAAGTCCACCATCTAAATCAATAAATGCGCCAAAATCAACTATATTAGCAACCTTACCTGTCATAACATCGCCAATTTGAACCTGTCCCATCTTAAGCTCACGATTAGCATTAGCCTCTGACTTCAACAGATTTCTTGCAGATAATACCAGCTCATCCGTCTCCATATCAGCTACCTCGACCTGGACGCGAACAGTCTTGCCCATCCAGTCGTTGATATTCTCCACTCTCTCAAGAGAAAGCTTCGAAATTGGAATAAAAGCTCTCAGCCCCTCTACCTCAGCGATAGCACCACCACGAGTCGTATCTATGATTTCCACTTCGAGGATCTCTCCCGACTCCTGCTTAGCCTTCATGCTCTCCCATGCAATAAGAGCATCTGTAGTATGAGCCCCATCACCCATCATCTTATATGACTCTTCTAACTCCTTGGCAAAATCTGCCATAGTCTCATTATTCTCGCCGTGATATCTCTTTGCAGCTTTAGGTTTTCCAAAGCTCATGGTATAGCTCGCATCAAAAGTTTCCCCTGCTGCCAAGTGGTTAGAAAACTCTCTGTCTTTTAATTCTCCAGAAAAAGTATCTGCGTCGGTTCTTCCATACCAGGGTTCAATGCAGAGGAAAGGAAGATTCTTGCCTGCTGCCGACCATAGACCAAATACAGGACAATCAAACTTCACATCTACAATCATATCACCATTGGGGCGTAGCAAGCTAACACCCTTAACATCTGAATTTTCTACAATAAGAGCATCTAAATCATAATATGTAGGTGTCAATGTCTCGCAACCATCCTCAAGATCAATTGTGTGCTCCTCGGGAAGTCTAAGACCATCCGTATTGATATGATGGTACACAACCTTAGATGATGCTGTGTCAAACTTCATCTTATATTCAGAGAGGCTCTCTACTTCAGAATCTACAAATGCAGGATGACCACCAATAGAAAAATACATCTCTTCATCAGACTTGTTTACGACCTTCCAGCTTGCTGTAATTGTATTTCCTGAAAGAGAAAAAATGCAGTATAGCTCAAAATCAAAAGGATATACTTCTTTTGTCTTTTCATCAGAGGTCAGCTTCATTGATACAGATGTGCCGTCACTACTGACAACCTCAAACTCCATATCTCTGGCAAAGCCATGCTGGGGAAGCTTGTACTCCTGTCCATTATGTATAGTCACACCATTTTTATATTTTCCAACTACTGGGAAAAGAACTGGTGCGTGTCTCTTCCACACATCAGGCTTTGCACTCCAAATATATTCCTTGTGGTTGAGTTGATTCTTCACAGAAATCAACTCCGCACCATGTGTGTCTATTATTGCAATTAAATTATCATTCTGTATTGTTCTTGTCATTTTTTCTATTCCTTTCCGATAACTATATGTATATGCAACGCAACTGTCTGAGTTTCGCACACACATTGACTTGTTGCATACAATGTATGTATTTATTCTTTTGAAATAAGGAAGCTAAATGTATAATCCTCCTCTGAGGTATACTTGTGTTCCTCCAATGTTGCTGGTCCACAAGAGCCTGTTCCTATTCCCTGCTGAAATGCCTGAATCGTAATATACGTACCGGTACGCACCTCATCCTCTCGGTGCTTCATACAAGAAAGCTCTGCATCTGAATACGGCTTAATCGCTAACTCAAAAGGAGCATCCACCGCGGTAAATTTGTAAGTCATATTCCCATCAGATACTTTCGCATATATACAATCACATCGATTTCCACTCTCCTGTGGCTTGATATTAGGCTCTGTCATATCAGCTACCTTGCACCTTACTACATCAATAGGGAACTGCTCCTTCATATCGATATAAGTCTCGCCTGTACGACCAAAATACTCCACATCATCAAAGCTCTCTGGCAGATAAAATGTCTTGCCAAATCTAGGAATGTAATTGCCTCCCCTATCACAATGAATAGTTGACGTAACCAAAACCCCCTCTGTCACAGGCTTATAAACATCCGTCACGAGATAGTAACCACCTCTGCAGGACACCCTTGTTTTTGTTGTAATAACATTATCCTCTGCTGTAGATGAAATTCTGCTCTCCTCTATATTCAAAAACTTCTTCATCACATCCCTACCAATGAGATCCTTGTCATTGTCAGTTGCCACACGAGCTACTGTATTGTATATATCAGCGGAACGCAGAACATTCGATTCAAATGGATGTCCACCGACTCCAAAATAAAAGCTACCCTTATCCACTGTAAAACTATTATTTGCACTAAGGCACTGTTGATAACTATCGTATGTCGGTAGCTTTTGGTTGATAACAATCTGTTCTGTAGAAACTACCTCACCTGTCACTGTGTCTGTACATATCACCTGAATATAAGCGTTTTTAGAAATATCCCTAAGCTCAATATCAAAAACCTTCTTTTGCATAGGAGCTACATCTGGATGAATAGTAATTTTTCCATCACCTTGAACAAAGGACAGCTTATAACTAATTGCATTGGTAAATGTCTTGGTGTTGAACACTTCGAAGTTGGTCACATCCACATAACGAACTCTAAGTGGTCTATAACAGTGCTTTACAATGTATGCACCAGTTGAAGGTGTCCTATCAGGATAAAATATTCCATCCACGCAGAAATTACCGTCATGCTCCCATTCACCATGGTCACCACCATAGGTATAGCTGCCATCCTCATGAAGCACTGCGTGGTCTGTCATCTCCCATACGCAGCCACCACAAAGATTGGAATATTTGTAGATTACGTCCCAATACCCTTCGATATTACCAGGTCCAACACCCATTGCGTGGGCATACTCACAGAGAAAATAGGGTCTGTCATTAAATTCCTTGAATTTATGCTCCTTTTTTCCAATCTCCTCTACCTCAGAGATAGGAGGATACATCTGGCTACCCACATCATAAGCGTGACGCTTGCAATGAACTGCGCTCTCATAATGCACCGGAATATCTGTCACAGTCTTCAGATAGTCATACATCCTGTCAGTATTGTGATAACCACCTGACTCATTGCCTAGACTCCACATTACAATAGACGGATGCAGCTTGTCTCTACCATAGAGTCTCTTCACCCTGTCTATATAATGCTTCTCCCACTTGGGGTCGTGAGAAATATGATTGTAGCTGGGCGGTAGCTTCATTGTGAATACTCCATGAGTCTCCAAATCGGCCTCATCTACTATATAGAGTCCATATTCATCCGCCATTTCCAAAAACAAAGGATCAGGAGGATAGTGTGATGTTCTCACCGTATCTATATTAAATTCCTTACAAACCAAAATATCCTTTTCTATCTCATCTGGTGTAAGTGTGTATCCGCCTGTAGGACTGCTATCATGATGATCAACCCCATGAAACTTAACTCTATGTCCATTAAGCTTAAACTCGCAATCGTCAGTAGCTATATACTTAAATCCAACTCTCTGATGAATACATGTACCATCTACCTCAATGTAAAGGTCATAGAGAGCAGGATTTTCAGCATTCCATAATACAGGATTAAGTCCAGACAATTCCCAATGTGCCTCTCCGACATCACTCTGGGTAGAAAAGCTGTGCACCATGGTCTCACCCTCAGCGTCTACACCCTCGAGAGTGAATGTAACCTTCGCCTCATCAGTTGTATATGCACTTACCTCTATTTCAAATCCATCGTTAGTTCTCTTTGTCTTAAAGTCAATATCTCTTATGTCCGCCCTGCTCTCATGGAACAAAAGAACATCTCTAAAAATACCGTTATTTCTAAACATATCCTGACACTCGAGATATGTTCCATTACAAAATCTACGAACTACAGCGAGTAACTCATTTTTCCCTTCTACAATAAACTCATCAAGAATAAATTCTGCTGTATTATGAGACCCTTCGGAATATCCAACAAACTGTCCATTGATATATAAATCTATACAGCTTGCCACCCCAAGAAAGCTAATTATATTGGTTCCCGTTTTTTGCTCTGATGTTATATCAAAGAAAGTTCTGTATATGCCGACAAAATTGTACTCATTATCAGGCTTATTCCAGATGGGTCTGGGACCATTATCACTTCCAACCCAGCAAAATGTATTTTTTATAGGATCCTCTTCAGGAATAACTGGTGGATTATATGGAAACTGATATCTGGTATTGACATAAAATGGTCTGTCATAGCCCTTAAATTGCCAACAGCTAGGCACAGCTAGCTTATCAAACTCTACCTTATCCGTGTCATAGTCATATACCACATCATTAGGATTAGCATAAAATTTAAAATCCCATTCCCCATTTAATACAGTGACCTTCTTAGACTTATATCTCTTCTCCTTAAGTGAAACCGCATCTGCACTTTTTCTATCATAATATGGTATAAAATAGCTACGTGCTGGCAGCTTGTTAATCTCTATAGTATTGAAGTCACAATAATGAAATTTGTTTATCTTATATCGCATAATCTAACCCCCTTTTTGCTTATGCCCAAATCACCAATAATTATACTATCATAGCTTCGTTTTCTCAACCAAAAAGAGAGATATGCATTCACATATCTCTCTATATAGCTAATTATTATCACGTAAAAATTTTACGTACTCAACCTCGGGCAAGGGTTTTGAAAAATAGTATCCTTGAACAAAATCACAACCGAGTCCTGAGAACCAATTTAACATATCCTCTGTCTCGATTCCCTCAACAACTATCTCATACTTCATAGACTGAATCATACGTACCGTATTTTCAATCATTCCTACAATACGCTCAGTTCTAGGCGCATTGACAAAGCTTTTGTCGAGCTTGATAATTGTAAGAGGAAGTGTCGCTATTCGAGTAAGATTTGAATAGCCTGTTCCAAAATCATCCAATGAAAACTTGATTCCAGCCTCTGTAAGCTTGGTAAGATTGCTGGCCAAGGTTCTCTGTGAATAGACAGCCGCAGTCTCTGTAATCTCTAAATTAATCTGATCTGTTGTGACACCATGTTTATCTAATGTGCTTAGAATTCTCTCTGTCAAGTCATCCTTCATACATTCAATTGCAGAAAGATTCACCTCAATATAATCAACTCCAAGCCTATTAAATTCATCTGAACCAATAAATCTGCAGACCTCATTCAGTACAAAATCACCTATACGATAAATAGCACCATTTTCCTCTGCCGCAGGAATAAAAATCTCTGGCGAAATAAAGCCATATTGATCATCAATAAGTCTAACCAAAGCCTCTGCCGATTTAAATTTCTTTTCCTCTACACTATAAATCGGCTGATAATAAACTCGCAAATTCCCCTGCTTTATCGCATTCTCAATTATGTTGTTTATATCCTTTTTTACTGCATAGTTGCTCTTATTTATCATGTTTGAAGCAAACATAACAGAGCCTGTGTTATTAACTTTTCCTAGCTCCTCTATGAATCCCATGAGTGAATTCATGTCATTAATTGTATGAGGATATGAAATTGTACAAACATTGGCTACTAGGTTAAATACCATCTGGTCAATTGCAAGATCCTTGGCTAGCTCATCATTAATCATTCTCGCCAATTCTGGAGCCTTTGTTATGTCCGCTGCAACTGTGCTTATAATATATGTTCCTCTCTCCAAATAATAAATCTCTGGTCTCATACCAATTTTTTTGGCAAGAGCACGAATATTTCCTCCAACAACCGCTTGAAATTTTTTCTTGGTCTCGTAACCAATCATCTTTTTTATAATAGAATAATTTGTGATTGATACTGCAATGATATTGGTATTTTTCTTGACAACCTCTATTCTCGCCATATCAGCTTTAAAAGCTGACACACTCTGAAATCCACTGTCCTGGTCTATTCTATCCTCTGGACGTTGAATCATAAGACTTAGGTACAGCATAGCCATCGCTTCTGCAAACATCTCTAATACGTGGTTAGGATATAACATCTGTAGAACAACCGATATTCCCATCACAGGATACATTAACAACAACGACATAAATCTCGCGGTCTCTAAAGCCTTGCGATAATATATAATATACGCAATTCCCATTATTGCATATAACGCTGTAGTAATATAGAGCACTATAAAGAAGGGACCTCTTGTATACCTTCCATATTCATCAAAATAAAAAATCAGCTTGTGCCCCGGTGTAGTAGCTGTAAATGCGATAGTAATAATTGACGGAAGAAACATCACGTCTCTAAATGGTCTTATACTCCACAATCTGTGCCAGGTATCTGTTTGGGATATCAAATACACAATATAAACCAGTGACGTTACATTGTGAAAAACGAGGTATCCAATATGACAAACATATCTCTGCACCAAATCAGATGAATTGACATTATCTCCCCATACAGCAATAATATCAAACGATGTAGTTGTTGTTAAAACAAGCATCAGCACAAGATACATCGCATTATAACGACTTTTCATGACACCCTTTATTAGCATTACCACGATCAGTACAATAAATACTGCCAACG
>JAZRXQ010000017.1:0-5468 GCA_045600305.1 Lachnospiraceae bacterium | reverse complement strand
AAGGAGTGAAGTATTTATCTACTCCTCCAAAAATCTCACATAATGCATTTCTAAAAATAAATCCTGTCACTTCTTCGAGCGGTGCCAGGTATAGTCTTCTGTTTGTCATTTCTTAACTGTGCCCTTTGCTAAAATTGGCTCTGACACGTATTTTTTGAAGAACGAAATCAAGGGTCCCATAAAAAATGCAGTTATTACAGTGCCTACTCCTACAACTGCACCGGTGAAATAACCGATGGCAACGCATACTAAGTCACATGCCACTCTAATCCATTTGAAGTGAATATTGAATTTTCCAATATGAGGCTTCTTATCTGCTATGGTTAGCGCAATTGCATCATAGGTTGATACTCCTAAATCTGCCGTAAAGTACAACGCAGAGGCAAGGCACATCACAACTACACCGATTACTAAAAATACTATTCGCTGAACTAAGGTGGGTTCTGGACAGAAGTATTTAATTGCCATCTCGCTGGCGGATACTATATAACCAGTCAGAAACATATTTACAAAGGTGGCAATGCCTATGAGCCTTCTGGCGATGAAGAAATCTAGAATTAGAAATAGCAAATTAAGTAGTGTGTAAAATGTGCCATAGTTTAGGAAGGTTACATGCAAACCTATTCCCTGCGCAAAGCACTGGAAGGGGTCCACGCCAAAGACGGATGCCTTGAAAAAGCCAACCGCTCCAGAACACAGGGCTACTCCTATTACCATCATTATAAAACGCCTCGCGAAACGGTCGCGCTTGAACATATTAAAAAACCATTGTTTGATTGTCATACTGTAATCTCTCTCTTAAATCTATTTAACAGCATTATAATATTCATAGAATACTTTTTTCAAGAGTATATTCATCATTCTCTACTTAGCTGGGCATAACGCTTTGTGAGATAGGGGTACTATCTGTGTTATATATGACGTAACCATACATGTCACACTATGGGGCGCACTGGGTTTCAAACAGCTTTCACGCTGTGCATCCCCATAGCTGCTGACATGATGGTTACTGTCTATGTAGCGCTAATAATGCACAGCTGTCTACGCATATGGCAGGGCTATATGCATAGTTAGCGACTTTTGCAGACCGCGGGGTCAGGAGGCGAAAAAACCTCGCGACTAATCCGCCACGGATGGCGGATTTAGCGAACTGTGGTTGGATGTTAACAGTGAGCGGTCCAAGGCCCGACGTAGGAGGGGCGAGGTTTTTTTGAGCTCCTAAGACAGCCGCGAGGCTGACAACATGGAGCGTATGCTATGTATGTAGCCATGCCACATGATAAGACAGCGTACTCTTTTACACATGTGATAGTACCCCTATCGATTACATGTTTCTAACCTATAACGATTGAAGCTGATACAGCAGAACTCTTTTTTTAATGCAATCCTCAACCGTTTCTAGTAAGCCTCTCAGTTTCGTTATATCTAGATCTACATCAGATTGGTTTTTCATATATCTGTAGTTTAATTCATAAGACGGACTAAATGCCTTTGAAAAACATTTCTTTACCTGTTCCTCTATTTGCATATCAGTCGCTGTTTCTAGGATATCACATCCAACTAGTAGAGATTTACCATTATCAAAAATGGGTGCTAAATGATATTCTTCCCCATCGTAGATTACTCCCATATTATTGAAATGTCTGTCGGTATTCAGAATTATTCGGTCAAGAAAAAATGTATTTGCCAGGTATTCACGAACATCAAGACCAGTAGTTGTTTTAATAAAATCAACGATATATTCTATAGCGTCGTCATAGTCCATTTTAGCTGTAACACTTGCCAAGTCTTTTCCATAAATATTAGTATATAGACGGTAAAAAGTAATAAACTCACCATCATCTATGTCCCTGCAAAAATCTTTTGAGAGACAACCTTGCAATCCGTTTATTTTACATCTATCGTATGCAACATATTGTTTTGAAGAAAGATTTGTGCATTTCAAAACTAAGCTAGCCAGATATTCAGACATTCCTTCTCCACCAAGGTGATCAATTTTGTACCAAATACCGTCCTTATAGTATTTATCCTGTGCTCCGTCGCTGGTGCTCTTGTCTTGGACTATATACTTATTATCAATATATATTTCTTTTAACTTCATCATAGGTAATCATTTCTCCCGGGTATCTGAACCATATGTTGTCTTGATACATTTTTCCATGAGTAACACGACATATCTCGTATGGATTAAACTCAGTAAGTCCAAGATTAGCTAAAAGAACCGGTAGATCATTTCTCTGTTCGCTCCAGCAACGGTCGCGAAGAATCTCACCAAGCTTATACCTGCTAATCCTGTCTGCATAAAATATCTGTTTAACTGGATGTAGGCAAAATCTTTCTATATACACATCTTGTCCCAAAGCTCGAACGCGTGCCGTTTTTTCATTTTTCCAGTATACGTCAAACATAACTTCTGACTCTTCTAGAAAAACTATTTTTTCCAGCGACTCTAAGATGTATTCTGGAGGCACAGAACCTCCGCGCTCCCATTTTTGAATAGTTCGTAGTGGTATATTAAATTTTTCCGCAAACTCTTTTTGAGTCATATCTAGCTTATTTCTAAGGGATTTCAAGTTCGACATAAAAATCTCTCCTTTTGATGATATTATACTCCAATAGAGTAGTTTTGCAAGAAAAACTATGTGATAGGGGTACTATCTGTGTTATATATGACTCAGGTGAGGATTAATCGCAATTTGCATGGAAGAAGCTTTTTCTAAAGCTTTTGAATCCTTGAAAGAAAACTTCTGCGCATCAAAACAGTCTAAAGAATACGTGCTAATTCCCTTAGATGATATGATTGAGATCGCGTCAGATAATATTTCAAAAAGAAAAAGCCTTACTGAAGTTATTAATATTCTCAATCTAAGCATACCAAAAGAGACAAGAAAAATAAAAATTGATAAAGAAGGACATGAATCTTATTCGTAATTTAATATTTAAACACAGAAAAAACGACCACCCTGAGTGATCGTCCTTTATTTAATTTAGCAAAAATTATTACCAACTAAACACCTTCCAGCCTGAGTAATCCATATTTTAGTGGCATTTTCAACAGGTTTACCTTCTGAAATATGGACATGTATTGGTTCGATAGGTCTATTCTCATTTGCCCAAAAATATACCCAATATGAGCCTATCTTAAAGATTTGAGGCATTTAAGAAACCTCCTTCGGCAGCAAATTCCATTATTAAATGTGCGTTATCGACTACAAATTTTTTATATCGCTTCAATTCTGAATCAATATATCCACTAATATCTTCCCATTTATAGTCTGGCAGCCAACATGTTGCATGATGAAACCCATCTTTTTCATCTGGTGTTTCAATATATACTTTTACTCTGCCATCCTCCTTTATCTCAGAATGAACTATTTCTGTATCATTATCTAATGTCATAAACGGGTACATCATAGTATTCACCTCCATTAGGCTATCCATCACTTTCAAAGTGTATTATATCATATTTTTTCATTTTACAGCATATATTTTTATTGTATATCTATAACTATATTTTAAAAGAAAAAAGGAGTCTATTTCGACTCCTTTTCATGTGATTTTTATTTTGGGCAGCCTATTTAAGTCTCATATAAGACATTGTCTTCTTTCCGCCTTTATAGAATGTGGTTTTACCATCGACTTAGCCGTGGATATTGACATGATGGTTACTGTCTATGTAGCACTAATAATGCACAGTTGTCTATCGGAATGCCAAGTGACAGCACCCAGTAGATGAAGGCAGGTGTAGGTGTCAATGCGAGTTGCGCAGGCGTCGTGAAACTCACTGGTATATGCGAAGCTTCGAGGTACAAACTTGTTTGTGCACTCGAACTGAGCATATATCTTGCGCCAACAGCGGGCGATTTGCCATGGACGGCAAATCGAGCGAACTGTGAAATGGATTGAACAGAGAGCGACCGCATTGTGGTGGTTGTCAATAAATTGCACGGCGCATATCGTGAGTTTGCACAGCCTGACGCGCTGTTTGAGCAGGGACACCTATACCTGATTCATCTAGCTGGGTGCGTCATATTTACACCTGATACTACCCCTATCACGCAAAAAAGCCCAACACCACACAGTGCTGGACTTTTATAGTTGTTAACTCATATGAAATTACATTACTAAAGTAATATTTGTATCAGCAGTAAGCATTGACTCGGGGACAAAGTTGCCTTCTACCTCACTGTCATTAACAGTAAGCTTAGTGCATCCACTCTCCACATGATTAGGATTCTTAACCTCAATGTGAAGCTTCTTGCCTCTGAAATCCTTCTCGATTGTAAATCCATCCCACTCTGCAGGAACAGAAGGTGCAATCTTGATTCCATCAAGTGAAGGTCTCATTCCAAGAATACCCTCTACACAACCTACCATAACAGTAGATGCTGTACCTGTAAGCCAGTGAACATGACTGCGTCCATGGTGAGGGCTAGCCTTACCCTCTGTGAACTGACCATAGCAGTAGGGCTCGAGCTTTCTTGTCTCAGCCTTATCATTCTGAGCTGCAGGCGCATTCTCCATAAAATACTGGAATGCTCTATTTCCATGTCCTCTAAGCGCCTCAGCCAGGATAATCCAACCCTGTGACTGTGAGAAGATACCAGCATTTTCCTTAACACCCTGATTATAAATAACAGCAAGCGCACCATCAAATGCGTGGAACTTGTAAGGAGGATCCATGAGAACTAATCCAAAATCAGTATTGAGCTGTGTATTTACCATATTAAGTGCGAGGTCTGCCTGCTCATCAGTTGCTAGTCCACTAATTACAGCCCAGCTCTGAGGATTGAGCCACATATTTGCCTCTTCATCATCTCTCTTTCCGATAACCTCACCACGCTCGGTAAATCCACGTATGAATCTATCCTCATTCCAGCAAAGCTTTTGAATCTTCTCTCCAAGTGCTTTCTGCTCATCATTAAGGTATGCTACGTACTTGTCATCACCCTTATTCTCAGCAAACTCTCTGAGAAGAGTCATTGCGAGATAGTACTGTAAAGCGACAAATGATGACTCTCCATCCTTACCAAGACGTAAGCAATCATTCCAATCTGCATAGAGACCAGCAGGAAGACCATGAGGTCCTAAGTGATTCTTGGAGAACTCAATTGCTCTCTGAAGGTGCTCATAAACTGTACCCTCATCCTTGTTAGCAAAAGGAATAACCTCATCAAGAAAAGCAACATTTCCTGTCTCTGAAATATACTTGTATACTGTAGGGAAGAGCCAGAGTGCATCATCAGCTCTATATGCGGGGTGGCCTGTCTCCTTTACATATGAGGGATCGTCGGGAGTGTCCTCGTGTCCAGCATTGTGAGTAAACTTTACAAGAGGAAGACCGCCACCATTGTCAACCTGAGCGGAGAGCATGAAGCGAATCTTCTCTGCAGCCATCTCTGGCTCAAGGTGGATAATTCCCTGGATATCCTGAACACTATCTCTGTCTCCATATCCATTTCTAAGTC
>JAZRXQ010000016.1:0-23954 GCA_045600305.1 Lachnospiraceae bacterium | reverse complement strand
AACCTAAGCCGCAAGGAGTAATATTCATGCGTAGTAAAATAAGGACTTGGCGAGGCGGCTTTGCTATAAAATGTCAAAATGTATACAATTCGACTCCATATTGACAATTGCAGCATATTTAACAAATTCTAGGAAGCCCTTCCCCGTACATCAAATCAAGGACTCGTCTTGTGCCAAGTACTGTCTTAGCTACGGCGAGTCCTTTTTCTTCGTCCGTAACCTTGCCTATTATCGCAGCATTTTCACCATACCTTGATGACTTAATTATATCTAAAGCTCTGGCACTCTCACTCTCAGGAAGTACTATTACCAGCTTACCCTCATTTCCCATATAAAGAGGATCTAGCCCCATGAGTCCGCAAAAATCCCTGACACTATTTCTGACAGGAATTGACTCTTCTATCAGTTCAATGGTGGCTTTTGAATCAACTGCCAACTCCTTTACAACAGTTGCCAATCCTCCTCTGGTCACATCCCTCATAGCATGCACATTTATCTGTTCATTTAGCAAATTATTAACAATATCACATAGAGGTGCTGCATCAGACTCGATATTATTCTGAATTCCCATTCTCGCAGATAAAATAGCCGCGTGATGATCGCCCATATAACCTGATGCGATAATCACATCCCCGGGTCTACAATTTGATGCCGACACATCCACATTTGCTCTTACAAAACCTACACCTGCTGTATTTATATATAGGCCTCCATTGCCCTCTATGACTTTTGTATCACCACAGACAATATCCACTCCAGCCTCTGCGCAGGTCTTAGCCATTGATGATGCGATTTTTCTTAAATCGGATATTTCCATACCCTCTTCTATGATAAATGCAGATGTCAAATACTTGGGCACAGCTCCTCTCATGAGCATATCATTTACTGTCCCACATATTGCTAAATGACCTATGTCGCCCCCAGGGAAAAACACTGGTTTTACAACAAAGCTGTCTGTTGTAATCGCCAGCTTTTCGCTACCGGCTACCACTGCAGCATCCTCCATGGCATCAAGTGTAGTATTGCCATATGCATCCGCAAATATATCTCTAATAAGCTCCGTGGTAGCACTTCCACCACTGCCATGTGCCATAGTAATTCTCATATTGTACTCCGTTTTCTCAGTGCATCTGTCATTCCACTGTATTGGCTATTTCGTCACAGTTCCACCAGCAACATTTCTTACCGCTTCTACAAATGCTTTTATTTTATCTTCGCTCTTGCCTCTAATATCCTTGGCTATTTCAACTCCAGACGATACATCTACCCCGTTCATCTCTGTCAATACATTTAATGCCTGCATTACATTGTCCGGAGTCAATCCACCTGCCAATAGAGTCATCTTATCTGTCTTTGGTAATTTACTGAGAGCCTCCCAGTCAAAGGCTTTACCACTTCCTGGATCAGCAGCATCAAACACAAAGCCTGCTATTCTGTCATTAGCAAGATACTGTTCATATCTTTCAACCTCAGTTCCGTTAAATGCTTTCAACACAGGAATAGTCAGTTCACTATATATCCTATCATCAACCTCACCGTGAATTTGAATATAATCAAATCCCGCTCCCTCTATTTGGACAGCTTGATCAATTGTAGGCTCTACTACTACTGCTACTTTTTTAATTCTAGCATCTAGTCCCTGCATAATCTCTGTTGCCAAAGCTATATCTACATTTCTCTTACTCTTTGGATAAAACAGCACAAATCCTGCAAAATCTACTCCGTATCGATTTAAGTATTCAGCCTCTTTTTTATCTGTCAATCCGCAAACCTTAATTATCTTACTATTCATATGAAGTATTCTCTCCTAATCATCTACTCATTATACCTAGTAGATTACATTTTTTCAAGAACCAGGTAACCTGTACTTTTTTGCTCATATATCTTCCTGCGACATAAAAGCCCCAAGTACCATTCATGATACTTGGGGCTTAATTCATGATTTTAAATCTTACAACTGGAAGTAGCTGATATCATCCTTGAGCTTGTGAGAAATACCTAATGTGTTTTGCGAATCGTTAGCTATACTCTCAATAGTCTCGTTAACTAGCTGAATAGAAGCTGTAGTCTCCTCGCAGCTAGCAGCATTTTCTTGAGAAATAGATGAAAGCGTTGTAATCTCATCTAAAACCGCATCCTTAGACTTATCAAGGGCAATCGCTCTACCTAAAATATCATTAATATTGTCAGATGTAACATCTATGCAGCCTGTAACCTCATTAAAGCTTCCCTGAACCTCTGCGAGAACCTTCCCCTCATTGTTAATTGACTCCTGAATCTTGCCAACCAGCATAGAGTTGTTATTAGACTTGGAAATGATATCTGCAATAACCTCTTTAATCTCACTAGCAGATGTATTAGACTGCTCTGCAAGCTTTTGAATCTCCTGTGCAACAACCGCAAAGCCCTTACCTGCTTCACCAGCTCTAGCAGCCTCAATTGAAGCATTAAGAGAGAGAAGATTTGTCTGCTCCGCAATCTCCGTGATAACATTGGCCGCCTCAGAAATATTCTGAATTGCCTTACCCGTAGCATTGATTCCGTCAACAACATCTGCTGAAATATTAACTGTGTCATTGTTTGCCTCAAGAAGCGACTGTAAGTTACTCTTTGCAACATTACTTATCTTGATAACATCATCAGCATTACTCTTTGCATTTTCTGCAAGATTCTTGATATTGTTAATCTCGATACCAACCTCATTCATGTTAGAGGATGTAGACTGGATTGACTCTGCCATCTCCATGGCACCCTTAGCAATCTCATCAATTGCAGAGGTAACACTGCCCATAGTCTCTGTACATGAATTAACAGAATCTGTGATAGTATTCATATCTCCATCGAGATCTGTCATACCTCCATTAATTCCTCCAGTGATGCTTGTGAGTGATTCACGAAGCTTTTTAGCAGCATCAATTATTACAATAATCTCAGCGACATGTGATCTAGCTGAGAGTCTAGAATTAAGTTTTCCTTCTGTAAGTGCCTGTGTAAACTCTGCAATCTTCTTGAGAGGTGTAGCAATAAGCTTACCAACCATAAGTGCAACTACAGTAAATATGGCAACAAGTGCAACAGCTGCAATTATTGAAATAACTAGTAACTGCTTGGTGGCACCTGTAACGTCATCAGCATCTGCAGTGATAACTGCTACATACGCCTCGTTAACACCTACGAAATAAGCCGCATATTTTGACGAGCCTTTATATTCATACTCAACACATTTTGCAGCAGGATGATTTCCAGCCTGCATCTCAGCTACTAATCCCTTTACTACTGAATTCTCAACAGGATTTCCGATCTTAGACTCATCAGGGTGATATACCATAACACCATCTGTATCAACTATATATGTATATGCAGACTTGAGATTAAGACTTGAAACATCTGTGTATTTTTCAGCCGCATTCTTGATGAAGGTACCAGCTCCAACATATCCTATGGGTGTACTTCCATCATACACAGGGCAGTACATTGATACAATAAGCTCACCAGATGCCGGTGAAGTAATAATACCAACATTATAAATACCATTCTTAGCGGATGTCATTGAATCCTGAAGACTCTTTAATGCATCTCCCTCTCTCATTGTTTTGCCAATAACTGGCTCTGCCGGATGAGTGAGTACTGTAGAATTCCAATCTGCAATATAGATTCCTTCCCAGCCATCAAGCTCGCTGAAGAAATCCACTGTATAAGCCTGAGCAGCACTCTTAGCACTTGCATCATTAGGATTCTTGAGACAATTAGTTACCACAGGTGAAGAAGCAAATGCCTTAACTATCTCCTCTCCAGAATCAAAGTGATCATTCAGACCCTCGCCTACTCCCTCAACGAGTGCCAACATCGAATTGTTACTTAACTCAACTATCTCCCTACTAGACATAGTCAAATTGATGATTAGTGTAGCTACAATAGCTACTACCATTGGAATCAAGGCGAACATGACAAGTGTGCCATACATATTTAGGCCGCCTTTTTTCTGTTTGTTTTGTTTAGCCAATTTTTTTACCTCCCTAAACGTAAAAATTTGCATCAAATTAGATTTTACTGCAGATATCGGCAATCGTCAACTTATGTTTAGACTATAAAAAATTTTTTCATATAATAAATTTTGCTATTTGCTTGACATTTGCGATATGCACGTGTATAGTGTCCTTTGCTTGCAAACGTGAGCTGTGTGTTCGAAACCATCCACACATAAAACAAAACTACGGAGGAAAACAAAATGAAGAAACTATCACCTGCTCTGTGGGTCGCACAGGGCGCAATTATTGCGGCACTTTATGTGGTTCTCACATATTTTATCGCTGCATTCAACCTGGCTAATGGAGCCATCCAGTTTAGGATATCAGAGGCACTGTGTATCCTTCCAATCTTTACCCCAGCAGCTATTCCAGGAGTCACCCTAGGATGTCTAATTAGCAACATCATCACTGGTTGTTCAATTTTTGACATTATCTTTGGAACCTTAGCTACCTTGATTGGAGCCTTTGGTACTTATTTCTTAAGAAAAACCAAATTTATATCAACACTTCCCCCTGTATTATCTAATATGATAATCATCCCTCTTTTGCTTAAATATGCGTATGGATTAGATGATGCATGGTGGTGGTTAGTCATAACAGTAGGTGCAGGAGAAATCCTCTCTATCTGTGGACTTGGAATGCTGCTTAAAGCAGCTCTATGGAAATTTAGAAATCAGATTTTTAGGTTTGACGTAGCTCCTAGTCCCGCTAAATAGTTTTATCTTAATCAAAAGCCCTGCAGATTCTGCAGGGCTTTTCTTTATCCAATATACTCTTTTAAGAATTCTTGAATTACTCTATCGTACTTTTCCGTATCAACAGGTCTTATTCTACTGTGCATTCCATGATCAAACCACACAACCTTGTGTGGTGAAGTACATCTTTCAAAAACTTGCTTTGAAAGCTCAGGCAGGCTTGCTTTATCCTCTTTACTGTGCAAGAAAAGAATTGGCTTTTTTAGCTGCGGCATCCTATAGTACGGACCATCATGTAATACATCTGCTCCTGCCCACCATTTCTCATGCATCATAGCAAAATATCCAATAGGGAACCATTTTTTATTACGCATAGCCATATTGGCCTTAAAGCTCTCACCGAAGCTATAATACATTCCCTCGCCAGTCATACCTACGACATAGTCAGGGCATTCCTTGTCAGTTAACGCCCAAAGTGCTGTAGCCGAGCCAATACAAATTCCATGTAAATAAACCTTCTTGTTTTTGAATTTGTCATGTAGCAGCTTGGACCAGCCAAGTATATCCCTATACTCCTTTGTTCCTAGAGCATTGTACTTACCCTCAGAAAGACCATGTGAGCGATTATCAATTACTAATATATTGTATCCTGCCACGCGGTAAGGCTCAGAAAAATAATACGAATATCTAAGCGATTCACTTCGTCCTGATATTATGATAGCAGCCTTATCTGCACCAAAATTGAAATACTCTCCTACCAGGTGATATCCGTCTGATGTTATCTCAACCTCTGTTGAAAAATCTCTATATTTGTCTCCCCAAGCCAGACTCTGATTATACATTTTAACATAGTCTGCATCATCTGGATAAGGACACTCCCTACTCCATTCCTCCCTATTAGTCCTTACTAATAGAGCCCTGTAAAGGAAATATGACATAACTAGTACTGGAGCTATACCAAATAAAATAAAAGCTCCTAGCAAAGCTAAAATAATAATTAAGTATAAGGGCATCTTATATTACTCCTATAAGCCAGTGATATACCTCCTGGCCACCATCAATCTGCAAAATTTGCATATCAGGATATGCTTCTTCTATTGCCTCCAATAATCGGCTCTCGTCATCACTAGACCTATCACTACCTCTGAAAATAATCATATTATCCATGTAGTCTATGTCATCAATATTGGACAGTGCCTCTACAATCACAGAAACATCATCTTTTCCTGATGCAACAATGTCACCATTAACAAGAACTATTTCATCCTTAGGTGCGACATTTACATCACCTGCACTATATTCCTTGGTCGCTGTGGTTTCCTCCACAAATGTAGCACAACCTAAGCCTTCTCTCATATTGCAGAGTCTCTCTTCTATAGTTGCATCTATTATGTCCATAGAAATTACATAATAACCCTCTAACAGAGATTTTGTTTCAATAATCTCAATTTTATCGGGATTTCCATAAAGTGATGCCGCCTGCTTTGCCGCCATAATAGTATTGCCATTATTGGGTAAAACAACTATTCTGTCAGCATCTACATAACGCATTCCCTCTAAAAACTCTTCACTTGAGGCATTCATTGACCCACTGGCTTCTATTACATAATCACAGCCAAGCTTTTCGTAGGTTTCTGCCATTCCTGCGCCATTAATAACTGCAATGATAGCCATGTCCTTGTGGACAGCAGGTTTTCTAGCCGTCTTTTTAGGCTCTTGTTTTTCCTCCATCTTGGCATCATGGTCATTATGCTGCAGCTGCATATTTTCAAGCTTAAATGTTAAAAACTCTCCATATTGCTGGCTATATGCAATAACCTTTGCAGGTTTTTTTGTGTGAATATGAACCTTGACTCTTGTATCAGACTGTGTTACCACAATTGACTCGCCCATTTCCATAAGCGCAGTCCTGTACTCGTCAAAAATAAACGCTTGATCATAGTCTTTTGAATTCATAAGCTGCAGTATGAACTCTGTGCAATAGCCATCGATAAACTCTGAATCCTCGGTAAACTTACTAAAATCAATTATCTGATCTTTGACCTGGCTCGACGATACAGATGTATCCTCACCAATCTCAGGCATCTTGACAATCTCGTCATTTAAGAATTTTAGCATACCGTCAACTATACGGATATATCCCATAGCTCCACTGTCTACAACACCGCATTCTTTAAGTACAGGAAGCATCTCTGGTGTAGAAGCAAGCACCGTTCTCATCTTGGCAAGATACATAGCAAGCATTGATTCTATCGTTGTACTTCTACCGACCTGATCTTTGATGTGTTCTATTCCCTCACGCGTAACTGTAAGTATAGTTCCCTCAACAGGGCACACTACTGTCTCGTAAGCAGCTTTATATCCTCTGATAAAAGCATTTCTAAGTTCTCCGGCATTGGCAGTTGCATATCTAGTAAGCGCGAGACCTATTCCCTTAAAAATCTGCGAGAGGATAACTCCTGAGTTGCCTCTTGCTCCTAATAGCATTCCATCGCTTAGACCTTTGAGATACTGTCCCAAATGTTCATTGGATTTAGCAAATCTGAGTCCATTTTCAACCGTAAATCTCATATTTGTTCCTGTATCACCATCGGACACAGGAAACACATTGAGATCATTTATTTCTCGCTCGGCTCGACACAAATTGGCCAAACCATTTTGTAGCATAGCTTCGAAATCTTTTCCATTAATCTTGATAGTATTCATCTCTACACACTCTTATTTCTTTGCAAGAGCCTTCTCATATAGTGCTCGCTCTTCTACAAGACCCTCTGAAATAGGTGTTCCCATATAGTAAGCTGCCATAAGACCTGGTCCTAAATTAATTGCAACAGCTGGATGTGCATCCATGACAAATACATTTTTATTACCAAATCTCTCCTCAATCAGAGTCTTAAACATCTCTGCTCTCTTACGACGATTAGAGTTTGCAATGAAAATTGGCTGGTTCTCTGGATCCTCACATGTTGCAGCAAAATACTCAAGACATGCCTCCATCGCTGCCTTTGCACCCTTTGCCTTTGCAACAATAGTAACCATACCATTAGAATCAAACTCACCGATTGGCTGGATTCCAGCAAGCTGTCCAAAAAAGGCCTTCGCATGAGTCATACGACCTTTCCTAGCCACAAACTGTAAATCATCTAACCATCCAGCCTGATGGAAACGATTCTTATTTGTTTCAAGGAAATCTACAACCTCTTCATATGTTTTACCAGCTTTCTTCTGAAGAGAAGCATTTATAGCCATAACACCATAGCCAAATCCATATCTCTTGGAATTTATAATTGTAATCCTTGCATCAGGATGCTTCTCTAATACAAGGTCTTTTGCCTGAGCCATAAAATTTACAGTTCCACTAAGTGCATCTGAAATACCAATTGAGATAATATCTAATCCCTTATTTACTGCGTCCTCAAATACATTGGCCATCTCCTGCACGCTAGCAGGTGATACTGTCCAATCGAGGGGATGCTTTTTTAGTGAGGCATAGAACTCATCTATGTCCATCTTGTCCCATGTTCTAGGCGCAATCATCTCAACCTTATCAGGTGTAACTACATGGGCAGGAATAATAGTAAGATCATATTTCTTGCTAGTCTCCTCATCCAGATCGCAAATTGCGTCTACTAAAATTGCGTAGTCTTTCATTTTAACTCTTTTCTCCTTCTCTTTAGCTTTATATTGCAACTATCTATTCAGGTGTTTTTCTATAAAAGAAAATACTTTATCCCTTACCTCTTCTCCTCCATCAATAAATCCAAAGGTATGGACATCACCATTCACATACACGACTTCCTTTTCAGAAGCACACGCCTCAAAAAGTCTCTTGGTATGCGAGACATCCACCGTCGGATCGCTCACCTCATGAATAAAGAAGGCTGGTACAGTAGTCCTTGCTATGTCAACAACAGCATCTGCATCAAGATGTATTCCAAGCGTAAATTCACATAACCATCTCTCTAATGGCATGAATATCACATCTGGAATGTGCCATCTTTTGTGCTCCACCCTTAGCTGTTCTCTGACACAAGAAAACCCTGAATCAATAATCATTGCTCTTACGTTTAATTCATTAAGTACCGGCGATGCATAGGCTAAAGCCGCAGCACCCATTGATACTCCATAAATTACGATATCATTTACACCCATTGCCTGGATGAAATTGGTCCAGCTCCATATGTCGTCCTTCTCTAGTAGACCCATGGCGGACCTTCCGGTACTCCTCATATGACCCCTCTGGTCAACAATCACGACATCGTACCCCCTGTCGTAAAATACCCTAGCAGTCATAGCAAAAGCCTCTAGGGCTGATGTTCTGTAGCCATGGAAGAATAAAACTGTTGTCCTTTTATTCTTCTCATCATGAGCATAATATCTTCCAAAAAGCGTCTTTCCATCGTGTGATTTGATATATAACTCATGCGGCTTTAGCTCTTTGATAAAAAAATTACAATCAGCAAGCATTTTTTCCATATAGGGCGCATAGTATGTCTTGGGTTTTGGATTTTCCCAAAGCTCCTTCAAATCTCTATGCCTGCCGAATACTAAATTATGTGATAGTATTGCTGGTGCTAATATGAACAAAACATATAAAGCGACTAATACACCTACTATGATAAACGCTGGCATATATAATCCACCACATCTTTCAATGTAACAAAATCAGCTATACTCACATCTTCGAATCTGATATCAAAGGTTTCTTCAATAGAAATCACCATATATAGCATTCCAATTGATGTAAGTCCCAAATCCGTAGATAGATTTGCATCTTCTGAACAATTATTTATTTTCTCAGCCGCTTTTTCGTCTGCTGAAACCAATATGTCTCTGAGTTTTTCTATTATTTCTGGTCTAGTTAGCATTTCTTATATCTCACAATCTTCATACTAGGTGTGCGCTCGAAGTCTTTGTCTCTTATCTCTATTCTATTTACTCTCCAATGCGAGGGAAGTGACTGATTTACCTTCTCTAATTCGCTCATAGCATATCCCTTTGCATCAGCATCTCCAAGCTTAACTATCTCAGTTTCTCTGAGGACAACCTCAAGTGCTAAAAAGTGAGAGCCATTATCGTCTACATCTTCAAAAACCTGTGAATCCTGGATAAAATCAAGCTCATTAAAGTGCTTTTCCACCTCTGCAGGGGATATGTTTTCTCCATTTGAAAGAATAATTATCTCCTTGATGCGGCCAGTGATATACAAAAATCCATCCTCATCAAAACGAACTAGATCTCCTGTTTTGAAATAACCGTTCTCGAAAGCCTCTTCCTCTACTCCGATGTATCCGTCCATCATGTTGTCACCCTTAATCCAGAGTTCACCATCAACAATCTTAAATTCCTGATTAGGGAAAGGTAATCCAACTGAGTCGGGCTTATTTATACTCTCAGGGTTACCGGACACGAGGTTCGCAGACTCTGTAAGTCCATATCCAGGGAACAGCTTAACACCTAATTTGTCATATTCCTTTACCAAATAGGGTGCAACTGCTGCCGCTCCGGCAATTATATATTTGATTGAGTCGCCAAGCATATTCTTGCCAAACTTCTTTGAAAGAGTAAGTGCCATCTCAGCAAGTGCAGGAACCATAACCATGATTGTAGGTCTAAACATAGCTACATCTCTAAACATATCTTTATTGTTCTTGCAGATAAAAAGTGTACTACCTGTATACAGAGATGTCATAAGATTTCTGATAAGTCCAAATACATGGAAGAAAGGAAGAACCACAAGATATCTCTGACCAAACACATCCTCATAACCATAGCAGCCATTTACTGTTCCCTGCATTACTGCTCGATGAGAAAGAAGCGCGCCCTTGCTCTTACCTGTTGTACCACCTGTGAACATTATTACACAGGAATCCTCAGCCTTTGTTGCATCCACCATAGGTGTAGCATCACCTGATGCTGTAATATCCACTATTCTCACAGCAGGATTTTGACTTGCTAAAACGCCTGTCTTTTCCTTGAGAGAACCCTCTACAACTACTGCTGAGAGCTGATACATCATAGCACATCCAAATATTGCCTCTGCAGGAAGCTGAGGAGGAAGTATCATTGCGGTATTTCCTGACGTAACAATCGCAATATATGCTTTTACAAAATCATATGAATTAGTTGCCAGAATTCCTACTCTCTTACTATTAAAGCCTAATGCACCTCTAAATGCTGCTGCATCCTTCTCAATCTGTGCAAATGTAGCGTTGGTCTCACCATCTATTACTGCCACATCATCTGCATAGCTTTCTAGACACATCTTCCACATTTCATTGACTGTGTCATACTCTTTTATCTTTGCAAAAGTCTCTGCATTTGTGTACTTTGCAAATACCTCACGTCCTAATACTTTCATTCCTTTCTCCTCTCTTTGTGCAAATCCTATTGTTATACCGATATGCAACACACTCCACTTGCATTATGTATTTGCATATGATGAAAGATTATTAATCTTATTATATAGCTTATTTGTAATCTCTTCAATCTGACCCATTGAAGGCATCTTGCCATCTATCCTTGTCTCGACAGGTTCTCCAATTACTACCCTCTGGCGATTCCAGATTGATTTACGCTTGACTATGTAGCAGGGCACAATCGGCACACCTGCTCTGGCTGCCATGAGCACCATTCCTGATTTAAACTGCTGCATACCATTTTGCTGTTCCTGGTTGATATGTCCCTCTGGAAACATACCAACTAGACTACCACGCTCTAATTCGTCAGTTATCTTTCTCATAGTGTTCATGCTCATATTCTCTCTGTCGATTTCTATGCACATGAAGCCTCTAAAGAGAATTGTCATGAATTTATTTCTAAAAAAATCCTTGAGTGCTACATAATGATGTCTTCTATACCATATGGATGCCATTAATGCTAACGGATCTATAAATCCAGTGTGATTTGCGACAACCATCGCCCCACCTCTGATTTTCTTTTTGGCATTCTCTGACTCATATATATTCTTAGGTCTTAAAAAAATAAGCATTGGGATAGCCGAAGTATATTTTACAAAATCATAAAAAAGAAATCTTATGCCTACTGGACTATCTTTTTTCTTGTTTTTATAAGCTGTATTACTCATCTATCATCTTACCAAGTTCTATTATTTTATTTCTAAACGCCTCTGTTACTCTGGCTATATTTTCCTTGTCAGTGAGAGTCTCATCTACAAAATCTGATGCGCGCATAGGCTCACCTATAACCATCCTTGCTCTCTCGCGCGTAAAATATTTTCCGTTTGAAAAAACTGGTATCACCTTAACTCCAGTGGTTAATGCAATATACGCTGCACTTGGTGCAAAGGGTAGAGGCTTTTCTTCGTTTGGAAGAGGAATCCTACTCTCGGGAAAAATACCTACTACTCCGCCTTTCCTAAGAATCTCTGCCGAATCGTCAACAAAAGAATAATCCTTAGCCTTGCGGTTTACAAAGATTCCACCCATCGCTTTAAGAAATAGTCCAAGAACCTTTTTTTCAAACAACACTTCTGCCATCTGAACTCTAAGCGTTCTCCCAGGAAATAGGAACAATAGTCCCGCATAATCATATACAATGTGATGATTACAGATAATTAGTGCTGATCCATTTATCCTTCTTCCCTGTCTATTTTTATTCTCATAATAGGTTTTTATATTAAAAACTATTCGCTGAGGCAGATACGCTGTAACCTTAACTACCCCGTTTAGTATTGCATATATACTCATATATCATTCTAACCGAATTAGGAATCTTATCCTCTTCGATTGGAAGTCTCACCCCTGTCTCTGTCTCAATATCCGCCATTATAGCTAGATAATCTAAGCTGTTAGCCTGGCATTCAGTAAAAATATTCTCTGTCTCACCTAAATCTGGTCTATCTAATACCTTGCCAACAATCTCACTAACCCTTTCAATAGTGACGCTTGCCTTAGCTTCACCTGTTATCTCGTCCCTAGCATTAGTAACTTCATCAGGTCTAGTCAATGGCTTTGACATATCAAATATAGGCTTTGTCTTCTTGAGGCTGTCTAGATATTCCTGATAATCTCTGGCTCTTTTGGCTATAAGTCTGCGGTTGAGCTTAAACTCATCTGCTCTCATAAGCGGTTCGGGCAATACTATAACCTTTCCTATTTCTCCAGACATTCCAAGCTCATTTATTCTCGCCTCTATTCGACGTCGCACTACAATATGCTCTATCTCATCAAGCGTTCCATCAATTGATATCACAAGTGCTGGAACTGTTTTTTGACCATTGTCATATTTTACAAGTGCGACTCCCTGAGAATCTAAAATATCCTCAAACAAAGGCTCTATTATACCAGGATTCATATTCTCGCCAGAAGCTGAAATAACAAGATCATCAGAACGGCCCATTATGTAATAACGGCCATTTTTATATTCTGCTAAATCTCTCGTATTGAACCACTCTTGCCTGTCCTGCTTTTTTCCATCTACAATGATATAATGTGCACAGGCCTTGCCCTTTACCTCGAGTTCTCCATCAGAGTTAATCCTATATGAAAAAGAAGAGAGTGGCACACCTACTGAGGCTGAATTAAGTTTTTTGATTGACCTCGATAATTCTACTGATGTTATGCCTATTTCACTCATTCCATAGCCATCAGCCAGATGATATCCTATGTAATTGAAAAAGCTAAGTGCCTCAGGACTAATTGCACTTCCTCCGGTAATCATAAAAATAATACTATCACCGAATAGCTTTTCTCTAATCTCCTTGTATGCCAGCTTGCCAAGCAACCTGCATAGAGGAGCGCATCCGCTGAGTTTTTCAGATATGCGCATTCCTTTTTTGAAACGTGCTACGGTCTCATCTCCTAGCGCATTTATCTGTCTCATTGCAGATGAATACACAGTCTCCCAAAACAGGGGCACTGCAAAAATATGTGTAACCTGGTGTTTTTTTATGGTTCCAGTAATAGTGTCTGGTCTCATATCATTTAACTGCACCAGGGTCCTTCCAAAAAAGGTAAACCATATGTATACAGCCACCAGTCCAAATATATGATAAAAGGGCAGAAAAGTAAGTAACTTTAGCTGTCCATTATAATGCTTCTTAATCTGTGCGCACTGTCTAATAATAACTCCACTGTCGTTAATCTGATACCAAACCTCTTCGGCAGTATAAGCGCACACTTTAACGTGGCTAGACGTTCCAGATGACATTACGAAAAACTCCTGTCCGTAAGTCAGGTCATCCTCATCCACTTCCTCTACAAGCGAAAGCTTTTGAGTTATCTCATCATTTTTTACAGTATCAACACTAAAGCTTCTGCTATCTGAAATAACCGCTTTTATTTTTAAGCTGTTAATTATATCCTCGAGGTTTTGTATGTCTACTCGAAGATTCATAAGGAGCGGTCTATATCCACACAAGATAATAGCCCAAAAATTCTCTATCCAATCGAGTGAATTGTCCATGTATAAACCAACTACCGAATAATCCTCTATATCTGACAGCATCTCTTTAAGAACAGAAGCTCGCTTCAAGATATCATGCTTGGCCTTGCCATATGTAGTCTGAAGCACCATGAAGCCGTGCGACTTTTCATAGAGGATATTGTCCTCTTCAGAAAACATTAGTTTAAACAAAGACTTGAAGCTGCGCTCCATTCTATTGAATGAAGCCAGCTTCGAGTTTACATATGAATTAATTGATTTGTAATTAGATATGTTATCAAGTCTAGACATTTCTATTTTACACTGAAAACGTACTTTGTCTTGGTATCGTACTTCTCTCCAACCTTTAAGATAGGCTGTACAAAACGAGTATCATTAGCTGCGTTAGGATAATACTGAGTCTCTAAACAGAAGCCATGACGCTTGCCATAGGTAACACCGCCCTTACCAGTTACGTTACCAATAAAGTTACCAGCATAGAGCTGCATTCCTACACAATCTGTGTATACATCCATCTGGATACCAGACTCCTCACAATAAGCAACTGCACAATGATTCATTGTCTTGCCATCGTAGCCATCTACACAGTAATTATGGTCATATCCAAATACATATTTTAACTGATCAAAATCAGCCTCTATTCTCTCACCAATCTTAGTGCTCTTGGTGAAGTCCATAGGAGTACCTGCTACAGGAGCCTCTTCTCCAGTAGGAATAGCCTGACCGTCTACAATAGGAGTGTATTTTGAACAATTTAGCTGTAAATACTGATTAAGCATCGAGCCCGTCTCATGTCCATTTAAGTTGAAATACACATGATTGGTGCAGTTGCAGATAGTAGTCTTATCTGTAGTTCCCTCGTAGTGAAGCTCTATTCCATTGTCATCTGTAAGTGTGTATGTAATAGATAAATCGAGGTTTCCAGGGAAGCCCTGCTCCAAATCAGGAAGCAACACTGATAGCTTGATGTGTGTATCATCAACCTCGTCTACAGTCCAAAGCTTGCCATGTGCTCCGTACTTTCCTGAATGGAGATTGTTGTCATTGTCATTGACCTCGAGCTGATACTCTACTCCCTCAAGTGTAACCTTAGCACCTGCAACTCTGTTACCATGTCTAGCAATAACTGCTCCAAAATAATTATCACACTTTTCAAAATCTGCTGCGTTGTCATATCCAAGGAAAAGATCTCTAACAACCCCATCCTTGCCTGCAAATCTACAGCTTACAAGTGTTGCACCAAAATCATTGATGTCTACCTCAAGACCCTTGCCATTATTAAGTGTGTACTGTGTAATCTCAAGACCTGTGCTGGTCTTTCCCATTGACTTTTTAACCATTTCTTCTCCTCGGATGAATTATTTCATCTCAGCTTTGATAGTATTTGTTATTCCTTCTGCATCAAGACCATATTTATGTAAAAGATCCTTAGCGGGACCTGACTCACCAAATACATCCTGAACACCAATTGTTGTAACCTTAGTAGGTGCATTCTTTGCAAGGCAATCACACACTGCAGAACCGAGTCCACCAATTACAGAATGCTCCTCAACTGTAAATACTTTTCCTGTCTTCTTAGCAGATGCAATTACAAGCTCCTCGTCAAGAGGCTTGATTGTATGAATATTGATAACCTCTGCATCAATTCCCTCTTCAGCGAGCTTGTCTGCTGCAAGAAGAGCCTCTACTACGCAAAGACCAGTTGCTATGATTGTAATATCCTTGCCCTCTCTTAAGGTAACACCTTTACCAATTTCAAACTTGTAATCAGCATTGTCGTTGATTACAGGAACAGCGAGACGACCAAATCTCATATATACAGGTCCAACATACTCATATGCTGCCTTTACCGCGGCTCTTGCCTCGATATCATCACTAGGATTGATAACTACCATTCCAGGAATCGCACGCATGAGAGCTATATCCTCGTTACACTGATGTGTAGCTCCGTCCTCGCCAACTGAGATACCAGCATGTGTAGCACCGATTTTAACGTTAAGATGAGGATAACCAATTGAGTTACGAACCTGCTCAAAGCTGCGTCCTGCTGCAAACATAGCAAAGGAGCTTACAAAAGGAACATATCCACAGGTGCTCATTCCAGCAGCAATACCTGTCATATTAGCCTCTGCTATACCACAGTCAATATGTCTGTCAGGAAATGCCTTCTTAAATACACCAGTCTTGGTGGCTGCTGCTAAGTCTGCATCTAATACTACTAAATTATCATGCTCTTTTCCGATCTCTACAAGAGCATTACCATAGCTATCTCTGGTAGCTATCTTTTCTGCCTTTGATATATCTAACATAATGCTTCACCTGCTTTCTTAAGATCTTCCATTGCTATAGCATACTCCTCATCATTAGGAGCCTTGCCATGCCATCCACATTCATTCTCCATGAAGGATACTCCCTTACCCTTTACGGTCTTGGCGATAATTGCAAAAGGAACACCCTTAGTCTCTTTAGCCTTTTTGAACGCTGCATCTATCTCATCAAAATCGTTACCGTTAATTGTAACCACCTCAAATCCAAACGCCTTGAACTTCTCGTCGATGGGATAGGGTGAGCATACCTCATCTATGGCACCATCTATCTGAAGATTGTTGTTGTCTACAATAACACAGAGATTGTCAAGCTTTCTAGCACCTGCAAACATTGCAGCCTCCCAAATCTGACCCTCTTGTATCTCTCCATCACCACATAAGCAATATGTGCGGTAAGACTTGCCATTCATCTTTGCAGAAAGTGCCATTCCAACTGCAGCAGATAGTCCCTGTCCAAGTGAACCAGATGACATATCCACTCCAGGAATATGCTTCATATCAGGATGTCCCTGAAGATATGAGCCAATATGGCGAAGTGTCTTTAAGTCTTCTACTGGGAAGAAGCCTCTATTTGCTAATGCTGCATAAAGACCAGGAGCTGTATGTCCTTTTGAGAGTACAAATCTGTCTCTATTCTCATCCTTAGGGTTTGCAGGATCAACATTCATCTCCTCGAAATACAGATATGTAAAGATATCTGCGGCAGAAAGTGATCCGCCTGGATGTCCAGCCTTAGCAGCGTGAACACCTGTTACAATTCCTTCACGAACTGCAACGGCTTTTTTTTGTAATTCAAGCTTGTCCATGTCATTCTCCTATCTATGATTTTTCATTTTGGTAATACTACGCAATTGGAGTTTATTATACTATAAACCCACAAATAATAAAAGGACTATTTTTAAGAACAATGGGCGTTAAATAAAATACGATATCTTTCTAAAATGTTCCCATCTTCAACGATATTTTCCATGTATGTAAACCCTAGTTTTTTTACTAAATTAACTGATGACACATTACCTGGATATATAAAGCAATTGAGCGCGTCAATTTTAAGATTTTCTCTGGCAATTTGTACTATTTTGCTACATACCTCATATGCATAGCCTTGCCTCTGAAATCTGTCTGCTATGGCATAGCCCAAATCAATGCACATTTCATCACAGCCCTCTATATCGCGAAATCCAAAGCCTGCGCGTCCAATAAACTCGCCTGTATCTATACTTCTGATAACCCACATGCCATAGCCGTATAGCCCATATATTTTCTGAATATACGCCCTTGTGTACTCCTCTTCCTTCTCTCTTTCAAATAATGGCTCTAAATAGTCCGTAAAATGTGGCGCAGAATACATTTCAAAGAGCTCGTCCATATCGTCTAAGGTGATTTCTCTTAGGACGCATCTATCCGTATAGCCAATAGTCCAAGGCAGACCATGTGCTCTTTTCTCCATCCGGTCAAGTAACTGATAGTCCACCTCCTCAAAGCCTTCGACTATCATCTCTACGCCAGCAGATATCTCGTCTCCATAGCCTACAATCGCAGGTCTATAATCACTGTCCTTAAAAAGGTCAACATCCCTTTGCCTGCTTGTAATTAATAGTGTTCCTTCTTTCTCTTTTGACAGGGCAACAAAGTCTTTTTCATCAATTTGTTTTACTTGAACGTCAAAATCTTTTATTTCATCAAAAAACTCAGGTGCTAAGATATCCGAAGGAACTACATCTGTATATATGTGTTTAAGGGTAAATGTTTTTCTAATTATCTCTAATATATCTTTCATATAAAATCCTTAAAAACTTGGACAAAAAGAAAAAAAGACATCGATGGGGTTCGACGTCTTTTTTAGGAGAAGGTATTTTTACTATGGGGTATAGCAAAAATTTTGTAAAAATGTATTGGGGGGTTTTTACATTCGTAATAGTAGCATTACGCTCTATTAAAGTGTGCACAAATAAAAAAAATATACTAAAAATCTTTTGTGCATTTTTCCCTAAAAGGGAGCTTGGGCTATTAAAATAAAGCCTCAAACTCCTCTCTTGTTATCTTTTCTTTTTCCAATAAAAGCTCAGAGCATCTATCAAGAATATCCCTATTGCTCATAATCATTTCCTTGGCTTTGTTGTAGCATTCATCTATTATCCGCTTGATCTCCTGGTCAATTACGGTAGCCACATTTTCCCCATATCCCTTGGTATGAGCAAGGTCTCGACCAATAAAAACATCATCGCTATCATCGTCATAATTGATGAGACCTACCTGCTCAGACATACCATACTTGGTAACCATCGCCTTGGCTAATGCCGTCGCCTGCTTGATATCCTGAGAAGCTCCTGTTGTAATATCATCAAACACAAGCTCCTCTGCAATTCTACCACCGAGGTCTACCATTATCTCCTGGAGCATTCTCTTTTTAGAATTGAACATCTCATCTCTCTCAGGAAGAGGCATAGTATAGCCTGCAGCCCCAGCTCCAGTAGGGATGATAGAAACCGAATAAACGGGTCCTACGTCGGGGAGTAAATGGAACAAAATCGCATGTCCACTCTCGTGATATGCTGTGATTTTCTTTTCCTTGTCAGTAATGATTCGGCTCTTTTTCTCTGTTCCAATGCCAACCTTTACGAAGGATTTTCTGATATCATCTTGAATAATATATTCTCTCTTTTCCTTGGCAGCTACAATCGCCGACTCATTTAGGAGATTTTCCAAATCTGCGCCTGTAAATCCTGCTGTTGTCTTGGCTATCTGATCAAGATCAACATCCTCAGAAAGCGGCTTATTTCTAGCGTGTACTCTAAGAATCTCTTTTCTTCCCTCTACATCGGGGCGACCCACCATGACCTTTCTATCAAAACGTCCTGGACGCATTATTGCTGGATCAAGAATATCCACACGGTTAGTTGCAGCCATGACAATGATTCCCTGGTTTACACCAAAGCCATCCATCTCAACAAGCATCTGATTAAGAGTCTGCTCACGCTCATCGTGGCCACCTCCCATACCTGTTCCACGGCGTCTTGCTACAGCATCAATCTCATCAATGAATACTATACAGGGCGAATTTTTCTTGGCTTCCTCAAATAAATCTCGCACTCTGGCAGCTCCGACACCGACAAACATCTCAACAAAATCAGATCCAGAAATAGAGAAAAATGAAACTCCTGCCTCACCTGCTACAGCCTTGGCAAGAAGAGTCTTACCTGTACCAGGAGGTCCCACCAAGAGAACTCCTTTTGGTATTCTAGCACCGACTCTAGTAAATTTCCCAGGGTCGCTAAGAAACTCAACTATCTCCGCCAAATCCTCTTTTTCTTCTCTTAGTCCTGCTACATCTGAAAATCTGAGCTTTTTATCATCTGCTGTGGATTCCCTTGCTCTACTCTTGGTAAAGTTCATCATCTGACCACCGCCACCACCTGCGGCTGCACGATTTGACATGATGATAAAGAAAATAAACATCACAGCAAAAAGTATCAGCATAGGAAGGAATGTTAATAGCCAGTTTTCAGCCGGAACCTCGTTTACATAATAATTAGTAAACTTAGCCTCTGTCATGATATCTACGATTTTATTGACATCATATACATAAAAATCCTTAGGCGCATCTAGCTCCTTGAGCTTGACTGAAACTACTCCATTGGGAATATCTCTTGAAGGAGATATAGTAACCTCAACTACATTATTGTTAGCAATATCCGCTTCAAACCATGTAACATTATATCCACTGGGACTTGAACCACTATTTGCCACTCTAAACCAAATAAATATTATTACCGCAATTATCACGATATACCAAATCCAGGCAAAGGATCTTCGCTTTTCGTTTTTCAATACTTTTCCTCCTAGTGCATAGCTTTCTATGCTTTTTAGTTAAATTCCACTACTCCAATATATGGAAGATTACGATATTTTTGATCATAATCCATTCCATAGCCTACTACAAACTCATCAGGAATCTCAAAGCCCTTGTAGTCCACCTTTACATCAACAACCCTTCTGTCTGGCTTGTCAAGAAGCGCACAAAGCTTTAATGACTTGGGCTTTCTCGCCTTAAGATTGTCCAAAAGATACGAAAGCGTATGCCCTGTATCGATTATATCCTCTATTACAATGACATTTTTCCCCTCGATTGAGGAATCCAAATCCTTTACAATCTTCACCACGCCCGATGACTCTGTTCCAGCACCATAGCTTGAAACAGACATAAAATCTATGGAAACAGGTACCGTAATTCTCTTGGTAAGCTCTGTCATAAAGTAAACTCCACCCTTGAGAATACATAGTGCATAAACACTCTCACCCTCGTAATCTGAGCTAATCTGTAAACCCAATTCCTTAATTTTCGCTGCTATCTCTTCTTCTGATAGAAGCACTCTAACATGCTCCGCCATTATATTCTCCTTATTCTAAGTATCCTCTTAGTAGAGGCAGTAACCTTGTATGCCTCACTTATTCTATATCCAACCACCCAAAGGATATGATTACCATCTGCCAGAACATCTATGTTTTTTCTGTCATCCTGAGATATTTTTTCATCCTTTAGGTATTTGTGTAACAGCTTTCTATGACCCTTATCGTCAATTGTCAAATAATCGCCATCCATCGGCTTTCTAATAACCGCGGAGCCAATTATATCATAATCAAAATATTTAGTATATTCCTTTTTTTCGATTTCAGTAATATCTGCTGCATCAATAATAGTCATCTCGTAGCTGGTCTGACTATTGATAGGTACGACACTCTCGTCTTTTATCTTTTTACTTACAACAACTCTTCCATAATCTCTTTTTGCTATAAGCTGATACGGCAAATCCACACTTCTGCCAACCTGCTTATAAAACAATTCTCTGACACTCTCTACATGCGCGCCAGTTATATCCTTGGCTCTTCCAGCCACGGTCGTGATTACCTTGTATATAACTCTATCTATAAGCTCTGCGCTAATATCCTGCAATTCGTCGATAAGCTCATCAGATATACTTAGCTTATTTTTTTCTATATCTGAATCATCTAATTCGTCAACATATTTTTGAGCCAGTCCATTTGTTTTTTCCGCAAAATAGCACTCAATTTTTCTTAGTTCATCTGCCGATTCACTAATATGCTCTAACGCTCTGGAATTTATCTTTTCTAGTAAGGGCAATATCTCATGTCGAATCAGATTTCTTGTATAGTCTGTATCATCATTGGTATAATCTATACACCAGTCGATGTCTTTTTCCTTCAGGTATGCTTCTATATCCTCTCTCCTGCAATATAAGAGCGGTCTTATGATGTCGCCATTCACAGGCTGCATTCCCGTAAGTCCCTTGAGATGTGAGCCTCTAACCAAATTCATAAGCACAGTCTCTGCCTGGTCACTCATATGATGAGCTACCGCTATTTTAACCATGCCCTCATGTTTCAGCTGATGAGAAAAATCCTCTGCCTCTTTTTTTAATATCTCGTATCTGCACCTTCTCGCAGCCTCTTCTATGGTTTCACCTGTTTTTTCAACCTCTAACGGAATCTGTATATGATGTATATGGCAGGAAATCATCATTTTTTCACAAAGCTTTTCGACAAATCTGGCATCACCTTTACTGTCCTCGCCCCGAATACCATGCTCTACATGCACGACTAAAAGTCTATTGGTATCGCCCATATACTCACGCAGCAGGCAAAGTAGCGCAACCGAATCAGCTCCACCGCTAACGGCAGCTACTACAGCACAACCATCTGATAGCATATTAAATTCTTCAACCGTATTCTTAAATTGTCTGTACATATTGCCAACCACAAGCAAACCTCCTATATAAAAGAAAGGTACGCTTCTCGAATTATATCTTTATCATATATTCAAATAAGCGGGAAAAATCCCGCTTAAATTCATTGTATTTCCTTAAAGATTATCGCATCCTCATAGACAAGCCCCAGCTTACTCTGAGCTGTATCCTCAATATATTCCTGAGTAGAAATATATGACTCGTAGTCTTCTAGCTGCTTGGCCCTTTGAATCTCTCTTTCCTTTTCGCTCTGAAGAGAAACCTCTAGCTCTTGATACTGCTTATTCTTTTCATAAAGTCTTATAATCTGTACGGAAAGAATTGCAACAAGAAAAAAAACTATAAACGATATAGCTAATTTTGCCGCCCTATTACGTTTGTTATTACCTCTTGCCATACAGTTTTCCTATACAAATACTACTTCTTAAATCCATCCTTGAGAGCAACAGCCTGATTGTATACAAGCTTGCCATCAGTAGAATCCTTGTAATCTAACGCGAAATATCCCTGTCTCATAAACTGGAACGAAGGCTCAGTCTCACCCGATTTAGAAGGAGTTACGTCTCCAAGAGCTTTCTCTCCCTTACATCCCGTAAGAACCTTGAGCGAATCAGGATTCAGGCATTGGATATAGTCCTCTGCTGCCTCAGGCTCCTCATCTGCGAATAGATTAGAGTATATTCTAGCCTCAAAATCTACTGCACTATTAGCCTCAACCCAGTGAAGAGTTGCACCCTTAACCTTGCGTCCGTCAGCAGGGTCTCCACCTCGACTATCAGGGTCATATGTAGCATAAATCTCAACAATATTTCCTGCTTCATCCTTCTTGCAGCCTGTGCACTGAATGATATATGCACCTTTAAGTCTGCACTCAGGTCCATCAGGATAGAGTCTCTTGTACTTAGGAATAGGCTCCTCTAAGAAGTCCTCCGCCTCTACATAAATCTCCCTTGAAAAAGGCACCATTCTAGAGCCTGTCTCGGGAGCATTGGGATTATTCTCTACCTCTACCTCTTCAGTCTGTCCCTCAGGGTAGTTGGTAATTATCATCTTAACTGGATTAAGCACAGCCATTCTACGAGGTGCATTCATATTGAGGTCATCTCTTAAGCATGACTCTAAGAATGCATACTCAACTGTACTAGCAACCTTAGCAACACCAATCTTTTCACAGAAATCTCTGATTGATGCAGATGTATATCCGCGACGTCTAAGTCCACAAAGGGTAGGCATTCTAGGGTCATCCCAGCCTGATACATAGCCTTCCTCAACGAGGCGACGAAGCTTTCTCTTGGACATAACTGTGTAGTTGATTCCAAGTCTAGCAAACTCAATCTGACGAGGCTTAGAAGGTACAGATACATTATTAATAACCCAATCATAAAGGGGTCTGTGGTCCTCATACTCAAGCGAACACAGTGAATGTGTAATACCCTCTAATGCATCCTGAATAGGATGAGCAAAATCGTACATAGGGAAGATACACCACTTGGTACCCTGTCTATGATGATTTATTTTTCTAATTCTGTAAATAACAGGATCTCTCATGTTGAAATTACCACTTGCGAGATCTATCTTGGCGCGGAGTGTATACTGTCCCTCCTCAAATTCGCCATTTTTCATGCGCTCAAAGAGATCAAGAGACTCCTCAATAGGTCTGTCTCTAAAGGGGCTAGTCGCAGGAGTCTGTGTATCTCCACGATACTTAGAAAACTCCTCTGCAGTAAGCTCGCA
>JAZRXQ010000015.1:0-9519 GCA_045600305.1 Lachnospiraceae bacterium | reverse complement strand
ATGAAAAAGTAGAGCTTGTTATGCAAAAGAGTGTCCTTTTTCAAGGGACAATTCGTGACAATTTAAAAATGGGCAATCTAGATGCAACTGATGAGGAGATAAAAGAGGCACTTAGAATTGCTCAGGCTCTTCAGGTTGTAGATAGCAAGAATCAGGGACTTGATGCAATCGTAGAGCAGGGAGGACGTAATTTTTCAGGTGGTCAGAGACAAAGATTAGCGATTGCGAGAACTCTTTTAAAAAATGCTGAAATACTTATTTTGGACGATTCTTCTTCGGCACTAGATTATAAAACTGATGCTGAGCTTAGAAGAGCAATACAGGCTATGCCACCAGAAAAAAAGCCCACAACTATAATTGTGTCGCAGCGTGCTGCTAGTATGATGCATGCGGACAAGATAATAGTACTTGACGAGGGACAAATTGTAGGAAGTGGCACGCATGAGGAGCTTCTAAAGAGCTGTGAGGTCTATAGAGAAATCTATGAATCCCAGTTTAAGACAGAGGAGGTGGCGTCATGAAAAAGCAAACCTTCCGCAAGGTACTCAGATATATAGGTGGATACTGGTATTTAGTGATGCTTTCGCTGATGGCATCGCTCGTATCGGTGGTAATGTCACTTTTAATACCGATTCTGTCAGGACAGGGAATTGATTGCCTCATTGGGCAGGGGCAGGTTGATTTTGATGGATTAAAGCTAGTGCTGGAGAGGCTTGTATTTGTCATAATTATAAGCACTGTATGGGGCTACGCACTTGAATTAATCAACAACAGATTGTGCTTTTCTGTGGCAAAAAAAATCAGAAGTGATGCGATAAACAGGATAGAAAATCTACCAGTGTCCTATTTGGATGGCAATTCTGTGGGCGACCTGACTGGACGTGTTATCACAGATGTAGATCAGCTTACTGATGGACTTTTACTGGGAATGAGCCAGATATTTACAGGTGTAATTACCATAGTAGGAACGCTTGTATTTATGTTTGGTCAGAGTGTGCAGATTACGCTGCTTGTTATTTTTGTGACACCTCTTTCTATTTTTGTCGCAATGTTCATCTCTAAAAAAACCTACAAGCACTACGAGAGACAGGCAAAAATAAGAGGCGAGCAAACTGCTTATATCGACGAGATGATTTCGCAGGCAAAGGTAGTTAAAGCTCTTGGCTATGAAAAAGAGGGCATAAAACGTTTTGACGAGATAAATGAGCGCTTTGAAAAGACTGCCAGAAGAGCATTGTTTTACTCATCTCTCACCAATCCTACAACGAGATTTGTCAATTCCTTGGTCTATGCGATAGTTGTATTATTTGGTGCGATGAGCTGTTTAAATGGAACCTTTTCAATTGGCTCTCTGTCATGCTTTTTAAACTATGCTGGCAAATATACCAAGCCATTTAATGAGATTTCGGGGGTTATTGCGGAGTTTCAAAATGCGCTTGCCTGTGCCGCTCGCGTATTTGAGCTTATAGAAGCACCAATTGAAACGGAAGATTTTGATACTAGAGAACAAAATATAGAACTACTCAAGGGAGAAGTGAAGCTTGATAATGTGAGCTTTTCATATAGTCCGGAAAAAAAGCTGATAGAAGGCTTCAATTTGTCAGTAAAGCCTGGACAAAAAATAGCAATAGTTGGACCTACAGGCTGCGGAAAAACTACAATAATTAATCTTTTGATGCGGTTTTATGATGTAGATTTAGGCACTATATCTGTGGATAACTGCGATATAAGGGAACTCACTAGAAAATCTCTGCGCGCCGGATATGGTATGGTTTTGCAGGAGACATATCTTTTTGCGGGAACTATTAGAGAAAATATATGCATGGGAAAGCCAAATGCCACAGACGAGGAGATGATAGCTGCTGCAAAGGCTGCGCATTGCCATGGCTTTATAGGGAGACTAGCCAAGGGCTACGAT
Organism: Lachnospiraceae bacterium; assembly: GCA_045600305.1. Taxonomy (GTDB): domain Bacteria; phylum Bacillota; class Clostridia; order Lachnospirales; family Lachnospiraceae; genus JAZRXQ01. Next base: position 7,601 of record JAZRXQ010000015.1, on the reverse strand, counting down.
ACTGTTTTAGGTGAGGACGGCGGAGATTTATCAGCTGGACAAAAGCAGCTACTTTGTATAGCAAGAGTTATGCTTTGTATGCCGCCGATGCTCATTCTTGATGAAGCCACAAGCTCTATTGATACTAGAACAGAGGCAAAGATTTCAGATGCATTCAATAAAATGATGGAGGGCAAAACCACTTTTATTGTGGCACATCGCCTGTCAACTATCAGAAATGCAGACGTAATTCTCGTTATGAGAGATGGTCATATAATTGAGCAAGGTTCACATGTAGATTTACTAGAAAAAAATGGCTTTTATACTGAGCTTTATAATAGTCAGTTTGCCATAGGATAGAGACAATTTTATATAAATATGACAAAAATATGAAAAAGACATTAAAAAACGCAATAAATAGTTGAAAAAATTTGACTTTTGCCGTATACTTTTAGCGAATGCACTCTGGGGTGGAGTGCGAATATGGGGCATGGGAGGAATCTTATGAAGCTAAGAAGCAAAATTGTGTTAATGGGTGTGTTGCCTTTGGTGGCACTTACAGCTATTATATGTGGGCTTTGCTATTTCCGTATATCAGACACATTGCAGGAGAAGGCTAAGACAGACCTTAGTGCGATGAATAGACTTGTAGAGACTAATATTTCTCTATATGTTGCTGGTATGAATTCTAACAATTTCACGTTAGATGACAAGGGAACAATGAGAAATGGTAGCCAGAATATTGCCGAAAACCTTTCACATTACGACGAGGTTAAGGAGCAGGCTGCTATCGATATAACTATTTTCTATGGCGATACTAGAATCGTTACTACTCTCAAGGATCCTGTTTCTGGTGACAGATTAAAGGGTACACAGGCTTCAGAGAAGGTTGTAGATACTGTTCTTACCAATGGAGAGATATATTTCTCTGATACAGAGATTATCAATGGACAGAAGTATTATGCATACTATAGTCCTATATACAATGCAGCTGACCCCGAGGTTCCTGCAGGTATGATATTCTGTGGAACACCTACTGCATCCATAGAGGCTGATATCCTCAGCATTATCATCATAATTGGTGCTATTTCAATAGCAGTTATGGGAATTTGTATCATCATAATTTTGACTAATGCATCTTCTATCTCAAGAAGACTTAATAGAGGTGTCAAGGCACTTGCGCAGCTCGCAGATGGAGACCTTAGTGTTCGTCTTGATCCCAAGATGTTTAGATACAGAGACGAGGTTGGTGATATTTCCAAGGCAATCAGAAATGTTAGAGACAAGCTGATTGCAATTGTAGGAGATATTGTTTCCAGGTCAGATGAGGTTCAGGTTTCTTCAGAGACTCTTGGAAGAGACGCTTCAGATACTTCTACAGCGGTTGAGCAGGTTGAGAGAGCCATGCTTGATATCTCTGAGGGTGCTAGCTCTCAGGCAGCTGATACACAGCAGGCTACTAACACAGTTATGACCATGGGTGAGATGATTGAGATTACTAATGGTCAGGTTGAAAAGCTTCGTACTAATTCAGATTATATGGAGCAGAAGAGCTTTGAGGCCAAGCGAGTACTTGCAGATCTTCAGAGAATCAACTCACAGGCATCAGGCTCAATTGAGCTTATTTACGAGCAGACCAACAAGACTAATGTCTCTGCCGCCAAGATTTCAGAGGCTACAGGACTTATTACAGATATTGCAGAGGAGACCAATCTTCTTTCACTCAATGCATCTATTGAGGCTGCTAGAGCGGGTGAGGCAGGTAGAGGCTTTGCAGTAGTTGCTACACAGATTCAGAAGCTCGCAGAGCAGTCAACTAACTCTGCTAAGCGAATTGAAGAGATCATCACAATGCTCAAGAATGATGCTGAGGAATCTGTACAGACAATGGATACAGTCAGAGAGATCATGAGAGAGCAGTCTAACATGGTAGCAAAGACTGGTCAGATTTTTGACGAGGTTGCTCAGGAGATTGATGCATCAAGAAGAGGTATCGATGGTATTTCTGAGAGTACATTAGAGCTCGACAAGTCGAGAGTTGACGTTGTAGATATCGTTCAGAACCTTTCGGCAATTGCTGAGCAGAATGCTGCATCAACAGCACAGACCTCTGAGAATACGGCTCAGGTTAGCGCGAATGTTCAGGGAATGACAGATTCCGCTACAGAGCTTCAGGGTATAGCACACAAGCTTAAGGATAGCGTGAGCGTATTCAAATTATAATTATTGTGAGGATGGTTAAATGGACCATTACGTGATCAAGGGCGGTCAGCCGTTAAATGGTGAGGTTGTTATTGGCGGAGCCAAGAATGCAGCACTTGCTATCATTTCAGCGGCGATTATGACCGACGAACCTGTGATTATTGAAAATGTACCTGATGTTAGGGATACTAATTTTATATTAGATGCTATTAGATGTATAGGTGCTAGGGTTGACAAGATTGCTGACCACACCTTCAAGATTAATGGTTCTACTATTACGAGTACTAGAGTAGACTATGATTTTATCAAGAAGATGCGCGCATCTTATTATCTTTTAGGTGCTCTTTTAGGCAAATATCACAAGGCATTAGTTGCCCTTCCTGGTGGATGCGAGATTGGAGCTAGACCTATTGACTTACATCAAAAGGGCTTTAGAGCACTAGGAGCTGATGTAGATGTGAGCCATGGCTTTATTTCCGTTGAGGCGGAGGAGCTTAAGGGTACACATATTTATTTAGATAAGGTATCAGTTGGAGCTACTATCAACATTATGATGGCGGCTGTTCTTGCAGAAGGCAAGACTATCATAGAAAATGCAGCTAAGGAACCACATGTAGTTGATGTAGCCAATTTCCTCAATTCTATGGGTGCTCGTATTAGGGGTGCTGGAACAGATGTCATTAGGATTGTTGGAGTGGAGAAGCTTCACGGAACAGAGTATCAGGTTATTCCTGATCAGATAGAGGCTGGTACATTTATGTTTGCAGCGGCAGCAACCGCTGGTGATGTGACAGTCAAGAATGTTATTCCCAAGCATCTAGAAGCCACATATGCCAAGCTTTTAGAGGTGGGATGTATCGTTGAGGAATATGATGACGCTGTTAGAGTGATTGGCCCCAAGAGGATGCAGCATACACAGGTTACTACGTTGCCCTACCCGGGATTCCCTACCGATATGCAACCGCAGATGACGGTTCTTTTAGGCATTGCAGAGGGAACCTCTACAGTTACAGAGAGTATATTTGAGAATAGATTCAAATATGTAGGCGAGCTCAATCGCATGGGCGGCAATATCAAGGCTGAAGGCAGTATCGCCATAATTGTAGGACAGGACAAGTATACAGGAGCTAGAGTAGCTGCGCCAGACTTGAGAGCTGGAGCTGCGTTAGTTATAGCTGGTCTTGCTGCTGATGGTGTGACGGTGGTAGATGATATTCATTATATTGAGCGAGGCTATGAGGCCTTTGACGAAAAGATGAGATCTCTTGGTGCGACTATGGAGCGTGTATCAGAGGAGAGAGACATCAAAAAATTTACTATGAAGGTTTCTTAATTACTTAGATAAGAGCAATATAAAAGGATGTGCATTTGATTGCACATCCTTAATTTTTTATATACATTATACGATTGACTGTATAAAAAGAGATGAGGTTGCCAAGTCAATACAGCTGCCATCATTGAGCTGAACCAAAGGCGAGCTAAGAGCATTCTGATTAAGAAGAATAATCTTGCCTGCTCGACCATCGCTTAATAGAACGCGATTGTTCTGGTATGTTGTAGCTATATGCCTGAGGAAAGTCAATAAATATTCTGTCTTGTATTTCTGATATCCATCTCTTTCAAATTCTCTGATTACCTGGAAGGGACACATGGGAGCGCGATATTTTCTCGCGGCTGTCATAGCATCGTACACATCGGCAATCGCAATAATCATGGCGAAATCATCAATCATGATTTCATCTACACCATTAGGGTATCCTGTTCCGTCGCATCTCTCGTGATGCATAAGAGCAGCTTTTTTAATACGGGGATCTATCTTGAGATCCTTGATTAAGTCGTATCCTGCCTTGGGATGACTCTTAATCATGGCAAATTCCTCGTCGGTTAGCTTGCCCTCTTTGTTGAGTACCTCGTTGGGAATAGTGACCTTGCCAATATCGTGGAGCAAACCTGCAAGGACTAGAGTATCCAAATCTGAAGAAGGCCACTTGAGCCATTTTCCAATAATACGTGAAATCATTGCTACGTTGAGTGAGTGGCTGTAGACACTATCATCAACGGAGCGCATATTGTGAAGCATGTCAAAATACTGTATAACCGTCTGGCCAGGAGTGATAAGGTTTTTAACAGAATTGAGAAGCCCGTCATAGTCTAAAGGCTTTCCTTCGTGTACAAATCCCTCGAGCTGTTGCTGCAATACAACAGTTGTAGAGGTGGATGCGACAGAGTACTTCTGGAAGGCATCACTTTTCTTGATCTGTTGTGAATATGCCAACTCTTTTTCAGGTGTAGAGATTGGAGTAGGTGCGACAGCAGGCTCTTCAGCTTTTTCAGGCTCGGGTTCAGGCTCCTTGGCAGCGTTCATAGCAGCGAGAAGCTTGGGGTCAATGAGTGAAATCTCATCAATCTGAACTGACTCAATGCCATAGAAATCAATTCTTGAAATACTCTGCCTTGTGAGCTTTTCTCCGGCAGGAATAAGTACCTGTCCATTTTTTGTTTTTACAGGCTCTGCTGTAACGTAGCCTTCTTTTAGATCTTTTACAATAATACCTACCATATCTTACCCCTAAATAAGTGCAAAAATATATAAAATGGATACAATCCCACTTATGACTGAATTATCCTTCAAATTATGAAAAATGTCAATAAAAAAGTGCAAAATAGGGGCTTTCTTTATGCAATTTTTTATGATAGAATTTATGGGCATACGCAAAAGAATTCATATGTAGGTAAATAGGGGAGAGAATATTACGTGGGTGAAAAAATTAGTATTAGAAGAATAGCATTATCAGTGGGGTCAGCTATACTTCTTATTTTGCTCTTTTGGGCTATAGTTGCATATGCTACGTATGAGACCGATGTAATCAAGAATGTCATTGTAGGACAGCCTAGCGAGGAGTGCTCAATCAACATTGACCAGGCTAAGGGATGGTCTGAAGAGGCCAATGGCTACGAGTTTGGTATGCAGTACGATGGCAATATTGTCAATACCTCACCAGTTACTATGACTGACTGGAGCATTGCTATCAAGCTCCCTAGTGATACAGTGGTTGATAGTCTCTGGGAAGGGGTCTATACATATGATAACTCTATTCTTACCATTACTCCCCTAGATTATAACAGCGAGGTTTTCCCTGGTGAGGGTAGGTCCTTTGGTTTTGTAGTTCATTCCAATCAGTTCTCTAATATCTTAGAGGCTACATACACCTACAAGTCTAAGGTTGATTTTTACAGACTTCCAGTATTCTATGTATGGGTGATTGCTGTTTTGGTATATATGGTAGCGACTATTATCAGTCTGATTTACAGAAGACGAACCATTCAGCTAGAGCAGCAAAAAAATGAATATTTCAACATAATTAATCAGAGCTTCTTGACCTTTGCAAACATGATTGATGCCAAGGACGCTGACACTAGGGGTCATTCCTTACGTGTTGCACTTTATTGTAGGGCTATTGCTCAAAAGCTTGGCTACAACGAGATTGAACAGCAGAGGATCTTTTACATAGGTTTATTGCATGATATCGGAAAAATTGGAACCGCTGACGCTGTCTTAAAAAAGAACGGCAAGCTCACCAACGATGAGTATTCAGAGATGGTGGAGCACGTAGTAATCGGTGGCAATATCATTAAAGATTTCTCCGCAATAGACGATATAGAAGCTGGCGTCAGATTCCACCATGAGAGATGGGACGGCAAAGGTTACGCCGAGGGACTCAAGGGACTTGAGATTCCCCTTCGTGCTAGAATCGTTGGTATCGCAGATGCTTTTGACGCCATGACCAGTGACAGAGTTTATCGAAAAGCGCTTGAGACAAGCGTTGCCAGAGAGGAACTCATCAGATGCGCTGGTACGCAGTTTGATCCAGAGATAGTACCCAAGATGGTGGAGCTAATCGATGAGGGAGTAGTTCCTATCGAATTAGAGCCAGAGACTCTATACAATGAGCTCAAGGTACGCAGATTTGGATCGTATATTTAGCACAGGTGATTTTCACCAAATACGAAAGGAAAAAACATGGAAAAGAGACTTTTTACCTCAGAGTCAGTTACTGAGGGACATCCTGACAAGGTCTGCGACGCCGTCAGTGATGCAATTCTCGACGCTTGCATGGCAGAGGATCCCATGAGCCGAGTTGCTTGTGAGACAGCTAGCTGTACAGGCTTCGTACTAGTTACAGGAGAGATTACAACAAAGGCTAATCTCGACATACCTACAATCGTTCGCAATACCGTATTAGAGATTGGCTACGATGCAGGAGAAAAGGGACTTGATGGCAATTCATGTGCAGTTATGGTTGCACTTGACAAGCAGTCGCCCGACATTGCAATGGGAGTTGACAAGGCTTTAGAGGCCAAGGAAAATGCCATGAGCGATGAACAGCTTGAGGCTATTGGTGCTGGTGACCAGGGAATGATGTTTGGTTACGCTACCAATGAGACAGAGGAGTATATGCCCTATCCTATAGCCCTTGCACACAAGATGGCATTACAGCTCACCAAAATCAGAAAAGATGGAACACTTAACTATCTTAGACCTGACGGCAAGACACAGGTTTCTGTTGAGTATGACGAGGCAGGCAAGCCCATTAGACTTGAGGCTGTTGTCCTTTCGACTCAGCATGACGCAGATGTGAGTCAGGAACAGATAAAAAAAGATATTACTAAGTACGTATTTGATGAGGTACTTCCCAAGGAACTCATCGATGCAGATACCAAGTTCTTTATAAACCCCACAGGTCGATTCGTTATCGGAGGACCTCACGGTGATGCAGGTCTTACAGGTCGCAAGATAATTGTAGATACCTATGGTGGATATGCCCGTCACGGCGGCGGAGCATTCTCTGGTAAGGATTGCACCAAGGTTGATAGATCAGCAGCTTACGCAGCTAGATATGTTGCCAAGAATATCGTAGCAACAGGACTTGCAGACAGATGTGAGATTCAGCTCTCCTATGCAATCGGTGTTGCCAGACCTACATCCATCATGGTGGATACGTTTGGAACAGGCAAGGTTTCAGACGAGAGATTAGTAGAGATTGTTCGCGAGAACTTTGACCTAAGACCCGCTGGTATTATCAAGATGCTAGACCTCAGACGTCCTATATACAAGCAGACAGCAGCTTATGGACACTTCGGAAGAACAGATTTAGACCTTCCCTGGGAGAAGCTTGACAAGGTAGAGGCACTCAAGAAATATCTATAATTACTACAATTCTTTATAAAAATTTTATAAATCTGGCATAGAATATATGCTACAATAGGAACAGGTTTTTTGACCTGTCCCTTTTTAATACATGATAAAAGATAAAGTTCGCGAGGCGTACTTTTATTTTATATATACGAATTTACAGGTAGATATGAAGCAGAGAACTAAGCTTGTAATAGCATTTATAGTGGTGATGGTTATTCCATTT
>JAZRXQ010000014.1:0-23057 GCA_045600305.1 Lachnospiraceae bacterium | reverse complement strand
ATAAGAAATGAGATCATCTACCGTCACTGAAAAAACATCTGCCAGTAGCTTACACTTTTCTATGTCAGGAAGAGATTCACCTGTCTCATACTTAGATAGGGTCTGACGAGTAACACCTATCATCTCTGCAAGCTCTTCCTGTGAATAATCATGATATTTTCTAAGCTCAACCAGGTTCTCTGCAAAACTCATATTTGTATCACCTTTGCTATGATTTTTAACATCTAGGTCTATTATATACATCTATAGATATTTTTCTACCACCTCTTTTTAACAATTAGCTTATAGATATGTTAAGAATAGTGGCAAGCCTAACTGTTGCGTCAAAATATATACTTTATAACTCAAAAAACCCAGGCAGAATAATCTACCTGGGTTAATCATCAATTATAACGCTCCCTCAAAGCGGTCCTTTCTAGTGTCAGTGGGGATGGCTGTAGGATAGTCGCCGTCAAAGCATGCCCCACAGAAATGCTGTTCTCCACCTATAAGCTCAGGAAGAGACTCAAGGGGTAAGTATCCAAGCGAGTCAGCACCCAATATCTCACAAATTTCATCAACACTGTGATGATTTGCGATTAAGTTCTCCTCTGAATCTATATCTGTACCATAGTAGCAAGGATGTAAAAATGGAGGTGCAGAGATTCTCATATGAATCTCCTTTACTCCCGCATCTCTTAATAGCTTAATCAATCTCTTGCTAGTAGTTCCTCGGACAATAGAATCATCAATGATAACAACCTTCTTGTCCTCTAATACACTCTTCACTGGAGAGAGCTTAATCTTTACCTGATCAAATCTTGCATCCTGACCTGGCGCAATAAAGGTTCTTCCTATGTACTTATTTTTTATTAATCCAATCTCATAAGGAATTCCCGACTCATTAGCATAACCAAGTGCCGCATCAAGTCCAGAATCAGGTACACCTATTACAACATCTGCATCAACAGGAAACTCTCTAGCTAATATTCTTCCCGCCGTAACTCTTGCTTGATGTACAGATACATTATCTATAACTGAGTCAGGTCTAGCAAAATATATATGCTCAAAAATACAAGTCTTTTTCTCAGAAGTATTGCAGTGACCAGTCATAGACGTTACTGTTATTTTATCGTCGTCACCCTCCTTTGAGAAAACAACTATCTCACCAGGCTTAACATCTCTGACAAAAGTTGCTCCTACCGCTCTTAATGCACAGCTCTCTGAAGCAACCACGTAAGTTCCATCATCGGTAACACCATAGCATAGAGGTCTGAATCCTCTCGGGTCTCTGACTGCAAGCATCTTGGTTGATGACATAAGACATAGTGAATATGCTCCCTCAAGACTCGACATAGCTGAAGATACAGCCTGCTCTATGCTCCCTGTCTCAAGTCTTCTCCTAGTTATCATATATGCAATAGTCTCAGTATCGCTGGTAGATGAAAAAATCGCACCGGATAATTCTAGGCTATCACGTAATTCTAGCGCATTACTCAGATTTCCGTTGTGAGCCAAGGCCATCTTGCCCTTTTTATGATTAACCTCTATGGGCTGGCAATTAGCTCTATTTGTAGCGCCAGTTGTACCATAGCGCACATGACCTACAGCAATAGTTCCCTCTGGAAATTTATCGAGCTCGTCTCGCGAAAAAACATCACTTACCAGCCCCATATCTTTATGCGTGGTAAATACGCCTCTGTTATTGACTACAATTCCACAGCTTTCCTGTCCTCTATGCTGCAAAGCATATAGCCCATAGTATGCCATTCTCGCCAAATCCACTGGCGTTTCACTCATTACTCCAAATACGCCACATTCTTCATGTATACTCATATTCAAGGCTCCCTTTTTTTATAAAATGTAATTTCACCTATGGTGAAACTTTTATGCCTCCGACGCACCGCATCAGAGATGCGGCACAATGGCCGGCGGGCTCCCTCAATCATAGATTGGGGGCAAAAAAAAGGCATCTTGAAGCTACTGCTCCAAGACGCCTTTGTCTTTCGGTTGCATTCTATACCTATAATATATTTCTGTCAATATAAAATCTATTCTGATACGTCTTCGCCCACATCTTCGACTATATCTTCTATTTCTTCTTTTTCAAATGCCCTGGTTATAAAGTTGACAAAAGCCTTTTCCCAAACATTTGAAGTGTGTCCCGCACCTGGATGCTGATACCATATATGGTCAATCCCATTTTCATCGAGTTTTTCATGATAACTCTTGGGATTATCGCCTACTACATCATCCGAATCCCCTGAACATAGTAATACAAGCTTGGGTGCTTCTATTCCATCTGGTACGTTAAGAATCTCCATATCTAACGTAGGAGCGGCAGAAAAAGAGCCAATATAATCGAATTGATCAAGCATTGAAAATCCTAGCTTAAGTGCCTGCATCCCACCCATAGATAGTCCACACACCGCAGTCTTATCTCTATCAGTCGAAACAGAATAGTAATAGTTTACATATGGACGCAAATCTCTTGTAAATACGCTATTAAAGCTTGTAAACGCACCAATATTTTCATCACTAAGCCACTCCTCTGTAAGCCCATTTTTAGGAACTATGCTTGGAAATACAGCAATGACAGGCTCAATCTTTCCTGTATTTATGAGGTTATCTAGCATTCTAGCTGCCCCCATTGATATCCACTGCTCTCCATCACAGCCCAAGCCATGAAGCACATAAATAACCGGATATTCAATATCTGTATCGTATTCAGGCGGAGTATAAATATATACCTCATTATCATTATCAAGATAGCTTGAGTAATATGAAAGCTGCTCAACAGTTCCTCTGTCATACGCCACAGCCTTATATCTGCTTGCATCTATATTGAAATATTTCTTAAAGTCGACTTCCTCACCACTTGTCTTTGCGATTATCCACTCGTTTGCCACTTCTACTTCCTCTTCAATTTCTTCTGATTCTTCTATGGGCTTTGATTCAGCAATTGCTTCATCTGATATAATTTCACTAGACTGCTTCAAATCGACAATATCATCTTTATCAACACTAACAGGTAATTCCATATCTATATCAACTGTATTTTGAATTTCAGCCATATCCGAGGATTGTCCAGGTAATAAACCTGCACATCCTGTCAATGTAGCAGCAGAGATTATGGCTATAACTAACATTAATCCCCTTCTGATTCGTGAGTAATTCATCTACTTCCCTTTCGCAATTATCGCTCCTGATATCATTCATATCATCTGGCGATAATCATCTCTATATTTGGCTTCAGTAATACGTTTTTTTATCGCCTGATACTATGTTACGCTCTCTAGGCGATAAAAAAAATTTATTTTTGCATTATTTTATCGCTCATTCCTATAATAAATCCGCAGAGCGATAATCTTATTTAAGACCTGCCGCTATCTCACTGATTTTAGTTAGTCGATGGTTAACACATGATTTACTAACTGGTGGTTCCATGAGTTCTCCCAACTCCTTAAGCGAGCTCTCTGGATTAGCTAAACGCACTTGAGCTAATTCTCTAAGATTGGCCGGTAAATAATCTAGCCCCTTTAGCTTGATAACTAAGTTGATATCCTCTATCTGCGCATGAGCGGCATTGGCTTGTTTTTTTATATTGGCTGTCTCGCAATTTACTCGCCTGTTGACTTGTCCCCTGACTTCATTCAGCACTCTAATATTCTCATAATCCAGTACTGCTTTTCTAGCACCCATTACAGCCATAGCATCACATATCTGGTCGGCTTCTTTAATATAGACAACAAAATGTCCCTTGCGCTCCACAGTTCTAGCTGTGAGTCCATTAGCAGATAATGCCTCTCTAATCAGTATAGCATCTTCCTTGCTAGACGTCACTATCTCAAAGTGATAGGACTTTCCAGGATCAGAAATCGAACCTGATTCTATAAAAAATCTTCTAAGAAACATACCTGAAGCATTTCGTTTATCAGGAGGCAAATTTTTCAGTTCGTCCTTGATATCCTGAGAAAAAGACATTAGAAATCTCCAATCATTCTGACTTCTGGCTCCAGTTTTACACCAAACTGACTATAAACCTTATCCCCAACCTGATGTATGAGTTCGTAAATATCTGTTGCAGTAGCATTTCCTTTGTTTATAACAAATCCACAGTGCTTTGTAGATACTTCTGCGTCTCCTACCGAAAACCCTGCTAATCCGGCATCCTGTATGAGCTTTCCAGCAAAATACCCTTCTGGTCTCTTAAATGTGGACCCTGCACTAGGATACTCCAGTGGCTGTTTGGTTGTTCGCTGCACCCTAAGCTCATCCATCCTAGCCTTAATCTCATCCACATTGCCAGCCGTCAACTCAAAAGTAGCATCTAGAATAACATCGCCATTATCCATCATTGTGCTGTGACGATATCCCATCTCTATGTCTGCTACAGCTCTAGAGACAACCTGTCCATCAGCTGTTAAAACAGTGATACATTTTAACACGTCCTTAAGTTCACCGCCATATGCTCCGGCATTCATTATTGCACCGCCACCTATGGTTCCAGGAATCCCACCTGCAAATTCAAACCCTGTAAGACCAGCACGTAAAGCTGCTGCCGCTACAGCCGCCATAGATGCGCCAGCCTGAACGCGTATCAGGTTACCTTCTACCATAATATCTGACATATGGCTACCCAATATCACAGTTACCCCTTCTATTCCTCTGTCGGATACTAACACGTTACTACCATTTCCAAGAATAGTGGTCTTGACATTATTTTTTCTGCAAAGCTCTATTACTCCGACAGCTTCCTTTTCAGTGGGGATAACAAGCAGCTCTGCAGGTCCACCTACCTTAAAAGAAGTGTGCTTTTTCATGGGTTCTGATATAAGGACATCACCCACTTTTACAATATTTTTAATTTCTTCTACTATATTTGCCTCTATCAAAACTATACTCTCTCTAGTAAATAATTATGCTTCCTTTAAGAAAGCTATGTATCCTTTATAAGCTTCGTACAAATCTACCTTACTTATAATCTCCCAAGGCGCATGCATATTTAATACTGCCACACCTGAGTCAATAACCTGCATACCATAATTTGCAAGAATATACGCAATAGTTCCGCCACCGCCCTGGTCTACTTTTCCAAGTTCAGCAGTTTGGAAATATACATTATTGTCATCAAAAATTCTACGAAGCTCAGCGATATATTCTGCATTAGCATCGTTAGAGCCTGACTTACCACGAGCTCCTGTGTATTTATTAAACACAACTCCGCGTCCGAAAAATGCTGCGTTCTTTTTCTCCATCACGCTAGGATAATTGGGGTCAAAGGCTGCACTAACATCTGATGAGAGCATTTTTGAACCAGTCATAGCTCTGCGTACAGACACAGGTGAGCTAAATCCCTGAAGCTCAAGCAGCTCCATAACTGCATTCTCAAAGAATCTCGACTGCATACCTGTAGCACCTACTGAGCCAATCTCTTCCTTGTCTACTAGAAGACAAACGCTAGTACGCTTAGGCTTTTTCATCTGTAATATTGCCTCAAAGCTAGGATATGCGCACACTCTGTCGTCATGCCCATAACCCATTATCATGCTGCGGTCAAGACCATAATCTCTCGCCTCACCAGCAGGAACTACCTCTATCTCTGCTGAGAGAAAGTCTTCTTCTTCAATACCGTAATTATCTTTTAAGAGTTCTAAAATTGCCTTCTTAACTCTGTCTTTTTCTGCTTTTTCCTTGTCATCCTTGGGTGCGGGCATATTGCCAATGAGTACATCTAATGCCTCACCTTCGACTACCTTATTTCCTTTTTTCTCAAACTGATCAGCAGAGAGGTGAATTAGAAGATCTGAAATACCTACAACTGGATCACCCTTTTTATCTCCAATATTTATCTCTACAACAGTACCATCTTTTTTAGCAACCACGCCATGAAGTGACATTGGAAGTGTAACCCACTGGTACTTTTTAACTCCACCGTAGTAATGAGTATCCAAAAGCACCATATCACTATCCTCATAGAGAGGATTCTGCTTGAGGTCTAGGCGAGGTGAATCAATATGAGCACCCAAAATGTTCATACCATTTTCAAGGCTGTCCTTACCTATTACAAATAGGGCAATGCTCTTGCCCATATTGTTGTAGTAAACCTTGTCTCCGCACTGAAGCTTTTTGCCTTTTTTTATAGCCTCCTCTAAACGAATAAAGCCTGCCTCCTCTGCTATACGCGAAAAGGTCTTTGTGCATTCTCTCTCTGTCTTATTTTCAGAAATAAAAGCTCTATAGCCTTCTGCAAAGTCAAATATCTTTTTCTTATCTTTTTTAGTGGGATATGCATCCCATGCGTTTTTACGCTCCATTTTTCACCTCTTTATAGGGACAGTCCCTGTAATTTATTCATCATCTGACATACCGCCGGCAAGATTTGCCTGAACTCTGCGGTAAAGCTCCTCTGCAGCATTATAGCCCATTTTCTTCTGCCTGTGGTTTACCGCTGCTGTCTCACAGATAACAGCTAGATTTCGACCAGGTCTAATAGGAAGCGAATGACACGTTACCTTATTTCCAAGGAATTCAATATACTCGTCCTCCATACCTAAACGGTCATATTCCTTATCCTTTTTCCAGTCTTCTAGCTTAATAACTAAATCTATCTGCTGACTTTCCTTAACACACTCTACTCCATATAAAGCCTTGACATCTATGATACCAATTCCTCTAAGCTCTATGAAATGTCTAGTGATTGCTGGTGATGTACCGATTAGAGTCTTATCATTTATCCTCTTAATCTCAACCGCATCATCAGTAACAAGACGATGTCCACGTCTGATAAGCTCAAGAGCTGCCTCTGACTTACCAATTCCGCTCTCACCCATGATGAGAAGACCCTCACCATAAACGTCTACTAATACGCCGTGAATTGTAATTGAGGGAGCAAGCTCCTCGTTTAATCTACGAATAATCTCCGCTGTGAAATCTGAGGTTGCTCTGTCTGTTCCCAAAATAGGAACATTTTGCTGCTCTGCAATTGCTAAAAAGTCATCATCTGGCTGGAACCCTCTACAAAAGATAACACAGGGAATGTTGTAATTAAGGAACTGTGTATATGCCTCGATTTTCTTTTCCTTTGCGACCTGCTGCAGGAACGCGAACTCTACCATTCCTATAATCTGAACTCGTCCCTCGGCAAAATGCTCGAAATATCCGTAGAGCTGAAGTGCTGGTCTATTGATATCAGAGATGGAAATCTTCTTCTCCTTAAGGTTAATATTCTCTGTAAGATTAGTTAAATTCATTAACCTTGCAATCTTAGCAACTGAAACCTCTTTATTATTCATGTGTAAATCCTCCCCTAAATGTTTTTACAAAGCTCTCTCATATATCCCGCCATACCTAATTCCAGACGAAATACGTGTTTCATTTCAAAAAACAATTTTAATTATATCACACTACTCCGATTTATGAAAGTACTCCCAAACGCAATGTGCTGATTTTTCATTCATTGATTCTGTAAGTGTCAGTTCTTCAACTGAAGCCTGGCTAATTGCTTCAAGCGATTGAAACTTGCGCATGAGTGCCTTACGTCTAGTAGGTCCTATTCCCTCAATGTCATCGAGTACTGAATGTACTTGCTTTTTACTACGTAGCGAACGATGAAATTCTATTGCAAAACGATGTGCTTCATCCTGAATTCTGGTAATTAGTCTAAAGCTCTCTGAATGAGTATCTATAGGTAACTCTACATTGTTGAAATATAATCCCCTCGTCCTATGATGATCGTCCTTTACCATACCACATACAGGTATATCCAATCCCAGCTCCGATAGCACTTCAAGACAGATATTGACCTGCCCTCTGCCACCATCCATGAGTATCAAGTCAGGAAGCTTTGAAAACTTACCATATGCCTTGTCATCTATCGACTGTCCTGATTCCTTTATCTGCCTAAGTTCTTCTAAACCATGCTCAAAACGACGAGTCAAAACCTCCTTCATAGAGGCGTAATCATCTGGTCCAGTCACAGTTCGCAGTTTAAATTTTCTGTAATCTCCTCTGGCTGGTCTTCCGTGTTCATATACTACCATGGAGCCTACCGACTCAAATCCACTGATATTAGAAATATCATATGCTTCAAGCCTTACTATTCTTCTTTTATCTAAACCAATTATGCTAACCAGCTCCTTCAGAGCACCTATCGTCCTGCCCTCTTCCTGCTTGGTTCTCTCCTTATCTTGACTGAGCGTTATTTGCGCATTCTTGGTTGCTAATTCAACTAATTTTTCCTTGGTGCCACGCTGAGGAGTTTTTACGTAAACTCTACTTTCTTTCTTTTCGCTAAGCCATTCTTCGATTACCACTCTGTCTTCAATATCACCACACAGCATTATCTCCTTGGGAATATAAGGTGTGCCAGAATAGAACTGCTTGACAAACGACTGTATTATCTCTGAATCATCATCGCTGAATGCACTCACGAAGAAATGGTCTCTTCCAATCATTCGACCTTCCCTTATAAAGAAAATCTGGATTACCGCGTCCTCATCATCACGAGCCATACCTATGATGTCTCTGTCCTCACCATCCGCATGAGTGATTTTTTGCTTTTGAGCAATTTGCGTAACATCAGACAACAAGTCTCTATATTCGGCAGCTTTTTCAAAATCCATATCTTCACTGGCAACTGTCATCTTTTCTTTCAGCATATCCAAAACAGGTTTGTATTTTCCTCCAAGAAAATCCAATACCCCATCTATCTGTTTTTTATATTCTTCTTTTGTTACCAGTCCCTGACATGGAGCCATACAACGATGTATGTGGTAGTTAAGACATGCCCTGTCAGCACCTATTGTAGCAGGCAGACTCCTGTTACACGTCCTGATGTTATATAATTTGTGCAGCAATTCTATTGTATTTTTCACCGCACCTGCTGAGGTATATGGTCCATAATACGCTGATTTATCTTTTTTCAATATACGTGAAAAAAGGACCCTGGGGAAATCCTCCCCCAGCGTCACTTTTATATATGGATATGTCTTATCATCCGTGAGCATAGTATTGTACTTGGGTCTATGCTCCTTTATTAAATTGCATTCTAAAACCAGAGCCTCTAACTCTGTATCTGTAACAATGTATTCGAAATATGCTATATGGGCAACCATCTGGTCTTTTTTTATACCCTCATGATGTGAATTTTGAAAATACTGATGAACTCGCTTGGTCAGACTAACTGCCTTTCCAATATATATAATCCTATCACTGTCGTCGTGCATTATATATACACCGGGCTTATTTGGCAATTTTTTTAGTTCCTCAGCTAAATCAAAATTCATCTAGCACTAATCCTCTACTTCATCTTGAGAATCCTCGGATACATTCTCATCTATTGTCTCATCACCTGAAATATCTTCATCGTCTGACTCGCTCGACGTATCCTGACAATCTCTAGCATCCTCTGAGTGCTCCGTCGTATCGTCATCGATTGTTACATCTACATTCGCTCCGACTTTTTTTCCTGACATCAGGGTATCCTCATCCTCTTCTTCAGGTTCAGGCAATCCCTTGAGCTCTCTGAATATCTTCATGAACTCCTTACCTGTGATAGTCTCCTTCTCATATAGATGCTCAGATATCTTATCCAAAATGTCCTTATTTTTCTTGAGAAGCTTGGTCGCTTCAGCATAGGCTTCTTTGATGATGCGTTTTACGACCTTGTCAACTGCGGCTGCTGTCTTATCTCCACAGTTAAGCATTGCACGACCCTCAAGATACTGATTCTCTACGGTTTCAAGTCCCATCATGCCAAACTCTTCACTCATACCATATTGAGTAACCATAGCTCTGGCAATTCTCGTAGCCATCTCTATATCATTGGCAGCACCACTGGTAGATGATTTGAAAACCAACTCCTCTGCTGCACGTCCTGCCATATACGATACAATCTTGGCCATGAGCTCTTCCTTGGTATGAAGGAACTTTTCCTCCTCAGGAGTCTGAAGAGTATATCCTAATGCTCCCATTGTTCTAGGAACAATAGTAATCTTTTGAACAGGCTCTGTATTCTTTTGAAGTGCCATTACAAGAGCATGACCTACCTCGTGGTAGGCAACAATATGTCTCTCTTTGTCGCTCATAGCGCGGTTCTTCTTCTCTTTTCCACCTACAGCTACTAACTCAAAGGCTTCGAAGAGATCCTGTTGACTAACAAGCGTTCTACCATGCTTAACAGCAGCTATAGCAGCCTCATTGATGATATTAGCTAGGTCTGAACCAACTAATCCGGCTGATGCAAGAGCAATTGCCTCTAAATCAACTGTCTCGTCCATCTTGACATCAACTGAATGTACCTTTAATGTGTCAAGTCGTCCCTTGAGGTCAGGCTTGTCAACTATAATACGTCTATCAAATCTACCTGGACGAAGAAGTGCCTTATCAAGTACCTCAGGTCTATTGGTCGCTGCAAGAATAAGGATTCCCTTAGTAGTATCAAATCCATCCATCTCAGCAAGTAACTGATTAAGCGTCTGCTCTCGCTCATCATTGCCCCCGCCAAAATGACCCTCACGGCTCTTACCAATTGCATCAATCTCATCTATAAATATGATACAGGGAGCATTCTTGTATGCCTCCTTGAAGAGATCCCTAACTCTTGATGCACCAACACCAACAAACATCTCGACGAAATCTGAACCAGCGATTGAAAAGAATGGAACTCCTGCTTCACCAGCAACCGCTTTTGCAAGAAGCGTCTTACCAGTTCCGGGCGAACCAACTAAAAGTGCTCCCTTGGGAAGCTTAGCACCAATTGCCGTATACTTCTTAGGATTATGTAAAAAATCTACAACCTCCTGCAAAGACTCCATTGCTTCTTCCTGACCAGCAACATCCTTGAAGGTAACACCTGTCTTCTTTTCCATGTACACCTTGGCATTACTCTTATTCATGCCAAATGTACCGCCACCCATTCTCCTCATGATAAAGCCCATAAGCATCCAAATGAGAACGATAGGGATAAGGAAGCTTGCAATATTGTAAATAATGTTGGCAGTGTTATTAGGTATCTCTCTTCTAACATCAATACCTGCTTCCTGCATTCTCTCTAAAAGCTTATCATCAGGCATAATACCTGTATAATATGTCACAAGTGGCTCAAGACCGTCAGTAGACTTGGGAGTGATTTTGAGCTGAGAGGACTCTACAGTAACCTTCTCAATCTTTTTCTCCTCAACCATCTTGAGAAACTGTGAATAAGTAATCTCCTCCGTTGTCAGTTGGTTTGCCATTCTGGTAATAATACTCATAACCAAAAGAGTAACCAACGTAACTAATACAAAAATCAACACACGCTGAAAATTGCGCTTGTTATTATTGTTGTTTTTGTCACCGTTTCCTTTGTTATTATTGTTATTTTTTTCAGGATCCTTATTGGGTCCGGGATTAAATTCTTCCATATTGCCTCCACTTACGCGCATAGATGTTGAAATTATACAAAAAAACTGCCAAATTTTCAATAAAAAAATAAGGCAGACAAAGATTGAGAGTAATAAATGCGGGCTCCTCTCAATCATAGATTGAGAGAAATAAAAAGGGATGCTAACTAGCATCCCTAATCTCTAGAGCAGGTGATGGGAATCGAACCCACGTATTCAGCTTGGAAGGCTGATGTTCTACCATTGAACCACACCTGCGAACAAATGGTATACTATCACGATGTTTTCTTTCTGTCAACAATTTTTTTAATTTTCTTCTTAAAATCTCTAAACTAGTTCAATATGCACTACTTTTTTTACTCTAACTACATTAAAAATTAAAGTTATTCTTGAATATTCTCGTTTTGCTTGGTATTATTGTACACATGCGGAGGTATATATGAATAAATCTATAAGAAAAAGAATTTTTGAAATCATCCAGATTGGTAATAGAAGCGATATTCCCAGCCTACTATTCGATATTTTTATTTCGATAATGATAGTTTTCAGTGTAGTATCAACGTTTATGCTTACATTTAGTGAGCTTGAGGATTTGCACAGCACTCTATATACAATAGAGCTTGTGACCATTATTGTATTTGTTATCGAATACATTTTGAGAATACTTACTGCGGATTTTTTATACCCTAATAAAACGAATGGAAAAGCCATATTCTCATTCATATTCTCGCTTGCAGGCATGATAGATTTACTAACTATAGTCACATTCTTTCTGCCTTTTGTATTCTCATCAGGACTCGTGGCCTTCAGACTATTACGAGTAATAAGAATACTAAGACTATTTGCTCTTACTAGGGACTATGATTCCTTTAGTGTAATATATGATGTACTTATGGCTAAGCGCAAGCAGCTTCTTTCATCTATAATAATGATTTTCACTTTGATATTAATGGCCTCGCTTTGTATGTACTCTATTGAGCACGAAGCACAGCCTGAAGCCTTTAAGAATGGTTTTTCTGGAATCTGGTGGTGTGTATCTGCTATATTCACAGTTGGCTACGGAGACATAGCACCTATCACAATGGGTGGTAGAATCTTAGCAGTCATTATAACTGTTTTAGGTGTACTGCTTGTCGCTATACCAACTGGTATCATATCAGCAGGTTTTGTAGAGCATATTTCAGCCATCAAGAATCTCACAGATGATAAAGATGACAATGACTTCATATCAGTTTTAGTTACAGACGAACAAATACTTTCTGATGTGAAGAACCCCGCAGGTCTTATCCCTTGTGGAATATTTAGAAATGGAAAACTGATTCCTATTGAATCAAAGAGCATGCATGTTTTCCCCCATGACCACATTTTATTTACTACTGACAAGCATATTAATCCCGAGGAGCTCTTATGAGAAAATCTATAAAACAACTAATGGACCAAGTTAATAACATACCCGAGGCCATGGAGATACTCCAATACTATGCTGATAGGGCTCACTATTCTGTTGTATATGACCTTATAAAGGGCTATAGCAAGCTCGGATTAGAAGACCTCGATTTCTACAACTACAATAGAGAGTCTTATATGGTCACCGTATACGAGGATTTCAGCCAGATAAAAAATGTCACTCCACCCTACGATCTAGGTGAGGTTATTACCGCTTTGGGCGGAGCTGAAACAGACCACGACCATATTACCATGGGCGAGCATGAAGTAATTGTATTTAAGGGAGCTTCTGCCATCACGCAGTTCAAGGATTTCCTCGAGAGAACATATTTCAAGAGAACTCCTCAAAAGGGGTCACCAATGGACTCGCTTTTTATATGCTGCGGTCCAATTGTTCATGATGTAAATGAGTTGACAACTAGCTACAGCCAAGCTCTTTATCTGCTCAATCACAGATTTTTCTGTACTGAGGATACCCATTACATTGACTATGAGGCCATGATAAAGGGCGAATACAGATTTATTGGATCATCTACTAGTCACGAGCGTATCAATTCAAAAAAAATATTTGGAGATTCATTGCCAGATTCTGTGGATCAGCTATTAATCTATATACAGACCTTCCAGAGAAAAAACATAGAGGCTTTCGTAACTAATATCTCCAAAGAGCTCTTTAGTTCATCCCTGGAATCATACGATATGAAAATCTTGTTAGCAGACTTTTTACTACGTGCTAAAGAAAAAATAACCAGTCGATATCCCGAGCTTAGCCCTATACTTCCCGGTAACGGCGAGATAATGCGCTCAATATTCGACCTTAACTTTATGCATCAGATAATCGCATACTACAACAAGCAGTTCGATACCATGATGTCATTTATCGGCTCATCATCCTCAGAAAGTGTACTGGATGACATTATAGGTTTTATTGACCATAACTATGCTGATGACTTAACCTTGGAGAGTATTTCTCCTTTATTTGGTTACAACAGTGCATACCTCGGTAAAATTTTTACCAAAAAAACCGGGGTAACATTCAATTCATACCTGGACAGCATACGTATTACCCAAGCCAAAAAATTACTCACCACGGAAAACCTCAAGGTCTACGAGGTAGCAAGCAGAGTTGGATATAATAACGTTGACTACTTCCATATCAAGTTCAAAAAATATGTGGGAATGAGTCCCGCGGTCTACAAAAAACAAAACCAGGTATAAATAAAAGGCTGTGAAAAATACAAGTTTCTCACAGCCTTTTTTATTCCTATTTATTCACCACTTTCTAAACGCTTTTCAATATCCTTAAAGAATATCATAGCGAATGCTGCTATGGAGTACATCACTACCCCTGCGCCTAATATTAAGAGTAATGCAAAGCCCCAGATATCTCCAAACAGTAGTATCACAGCTACCACAGATGCACACTCCAATGCGACAACTATCACACAAAGAAGTGTCCTGAAGAAATATCTTGCAGATATCCTTATAGAGTTTTTTATAGTTCCTATAAATGTATTTTCATATCTCGCCATAAGCGGAAACGCGTACATAAATGCAAAAACTATAATCACCGTTCCCACTATAAACGTTATTAAAAACATCACATTTTCTGTAGCGTTCCACAGCTGAAAATCCATAAACATAGCCCAGCATCCAAATACAAAGATCGCTCCGAGCGGTATTCCCAGCTTAAGATTCTCCTTATATGCCTTAAAAAATCCTGGGAAAATACGTCCCTCTGTCTCCTCGACTATCTTGAGGTTAAGTGTTTGCGCAGCAACTGTCGCCGGTCCCATTAAAACAACAAATGGTATGCAAAGAAGCAACCATATATTGCCACCGTAGTCAGGTGCCAAAATAAAAAATCCTGCTATAAAAAATGGTGCGCCGCTAGTTATCATCCACAGAAAGTTAATCTCTATAATCATAAATAGCGTTGAGAAGAACTTATATAGTTTTCCGTCAGGTCCGAATGCTTTCATCTTCTTATTCCAATCTACATCTAAAAAGGGGAGACAATAAAGTCTCCCCTAATATAACATATTTCACGACCAATGAAAATATTATTTATCTAACGCTGCCTGCGCGTCCTGCTCCGCCTTGATAAGCTTAGCTTCATTCTCAGACCACTCAACAAATTCCTTGTAGTAGTAGCTATTAGCCTCGTCTGTCATATCTTTTACAATCTGATCAAATTCAGAATCTGATTTAGCATATATAGCCTTCCATGAACCATCTACGATAGCCTTCTTGGTCTGGTCACACTGTGTCTTGAACTCGTCTGACTTGGGAGTTTCAGCGTAATTACCCTTGTGAGGCATAACCTTGAAATCTGTTGTCTCAAGATACTCATCAAGAGTAGTACATCCTGTATATGCTCTCCAATCCTCATCCATCTCGCAAAGAGGAACCTCGTTGTAAGACTTCCATGACTTATAGTTGTAAGGCTCACCGTTTGACTCAGGGTTTACATCATCAAGTGCCCATGTAGTGTTGTTAATCTGAATCATACCATCATGGAATGATCCCTTGTAACCAGCTACAGACATATCAGTATTATCCTGATCTGCCATTGCGCTCTGTCCAAGATCTGTGAGATAGCAATTCTTGTCTGCGTCATAATCCCATGTAACGCCCTGAGGTCCAAAGTTATATGTCATATATCCCTCAGGTGTACAGAGATAGTTAATAATCTCCATACAGAGTTCAGGGTAAGCACTCTTAGCACCAATACACCATACTCTGTTACCACCCATTGTGCTCATACCGTAAGCAAGGGGATGTGTATTCTTAGGACAGAGAGGAGCCATGTAGATACCCTCTGCCATATTCTCTTCTGTGTTTGAAATCTGATGTCCAGCATATCCAAAGATTGAGAAGAATGTTCCACCAGACTTAACCTTCTCGGTTGCCTTGTCATATGTATTTGTCATTGAGTCAGGATCAAGAAGACCTCTCTGATATAACTGATTATAGAACTTCAAACACTCAAGATAAGGTCCGTTCTCCTCAAGTGCGCCGTGGAAGCTTCCATCAGCGGGATCATAAAGACCAATACCTAACTCATCCATACCATAAACTGTTGTAGCTGTAGACTTAACATACATTACCATGTTTCCGTCCCAATCAGGCCAAAGTGAAACAGCATATGTCTTGTTTCCATTTCTGTCCTTGGGATAGATTTCCTGCATATCTGTAAGAACCTCTAATAGTCCATCAAGACCATCAATCTCAGGATATCCTAACTGCTTGTAGAGATCCCATCTAAGATCCCATGAATAGAGTGATGCCATCGACTCGTGACTCTGTGTAGAAGAAGCTACGTTGTGTCCAAAGCCATATACGATAGGCTCATTAGATATGCCTGCCTTAACCGCTATCTGTGCATTCTTCTGAAGGGCAGCCTGCATATGCTCATTGATATAAGGACCATAGTCTGCTAAGAGGTCATCCTCATTCCAATCAAAGAGGAGTCCTGCTGATACCGCATTGGTATAGGGATCACTGTCCGCACCAAATACTACGATATCCCCGAGGTCTCCAGCCTCCATACGTGTCTGAAGTGTACCATTTACATCAGGAATGATTGTAAGTGTAACACCAAATTTCTCCATAAGGATGTCTGCAATCCATCCTGTCTGCTCGCCAGAATAGTTAGCAAGCTGTGAAAATACTGTAAGATTTACTGGGTTGCCATCTCCATCTCCCCAAATAAATCCGCCTTTTTCGGCAACCTCTGTGCCATCTTCCGCACCGTCTGTCTCATCTGTGACTCCTGCGTTCTCTCTAATTGCATTAGGGTCTACCATATTAACACCACAACCTGTAATGAGTGTAGCTGTCATGGTAAGCACTGCCACAATAGAAGCCCATCGCTTTGCAATTCTCATTTTTATTTCCTCCTAAAATAAAATACTAATTAACCCTTAACTGCACCTAACATAATACCCTTTTCAAAATATCTCTGCATGAAAGGATATACAATCATGATAGGAATAACAGTTACCATTGAAATGGTGTATTTGAGTACCTTGATATTCATAACAGACTGTGCTGCCTGTGCCGCCTGCGCTCCACCTGTGCTCATAATCGCCGCAAGGTTAGATGAGGTATTCAGGTATATATACAATCTGTGCTGAACCGTATACAACTCGGGAGAGTTCTGCATCAAAATAAGTGAATCAGTAAATGCATTCCAGTGTCCTACTGCTCCAAATATCGCTATGGTAGCAAGTATTGGCTTTGAAAGTGGCCAGATAATAGAAGTAAATACCTTCATATATCCTGCACCATCAATAAATGCACTCTCCTCCAGCTCTGCTGGTATAGACTCGATGTAAGTCTTTACCAAAATAATATTATAAGGTGCCACTATTCCAGGAATGATATATGCAAGGAAATTATCTGTAAGGCCAAGCATACTCATATTCAAATACCAGGGAATTGTACCTGCATTAAAGTACATTGTAATGATGAGGAATCTGTACCAGAATTTTCTTCCCCACATCTCTTTTTTCGTAACTAAATATCCAACTAAACCAGATGCCGCAACCATAAGTACTGTTCCAAGCACTGTTCTTGCGATTGATACGATAAACGCATTTCCAAGGTCGTTAACATTAAGCATCTGAACGTAATTGCCAATATTAAGTCCCTGAGGATATAGTGTTATAAGTCCCTGTCCAACTAGCTTGTTATCTGAAATAGTGTTGATAAACAAATAATAGAAAGGGAAAAAGCAACTAAGTGTAAACAATCCAAAGAATGCATAATCCAAAATGTAAAATATGTAATCTCCGGGAGTCTTTTTTATGTGGCTCTTATGAGTCTTGTAATATTCTTTTTCTGCCTTAGCATCTCTTTTTTCTTGTGCTGTAAGTGCCATTTTCTCACCCCCCTATACTATACTCTCGCCACGGATGCTCTTGGAGATACCGTTTGCTGCGAAGAGAAGAACTACACTGACTACTGACTTAACCATACCTACTACTGTAGAAAGAGGTATGTTACCGCCTGTAATACCCAATGTATATACATAGAGGTCAAGAACTTCTATCGACTTGGTATTGAGTGAATTCTGGAATACCAAATACTGATCCATACCATTTGAAAGAATATTTGCAATGCTCATAAGAAGCATTACAAAGTAAGTAGGAAGAAGTCCAGGAAGTGATACATGCCACATCTTTTGGAATCGACCAGCTCCGTCAACTGTTGCCGCCTCATAGAGTCCCTGATCTATACCAGAGATGCCCGCGATATATATAATCGCACTCCAGCCGACGCCCTTCCATACTCCCCAGGCAAGCATCTGGAACCATACACCCACACCACTCTCCTGCATAAGGAAATTGATAGGGTCTGCTGATGAACCAATCTGCTGCATAAGAGAGTTGATAAATCCATCTGTTGAAAACATTGCAAGAGCAATCGCGTACACCATAACCCATGAAATAAAGTTAGGGATTGTCGTAAATGTCTGAACTATTCTCTTGAAATGTGTGTTTTTAATCTCATTAAGGAAAATAGCAAATGCAAGAGGAATCCAGCTGGTAACAATTCCTAAGCCTGACATAATAAGTGTATTTCTAAGTACTCTCACTATATCAGCTCTGGTCTGCTCATTTTCAAATAACATCGTAAACCACTTGAAGCCTACGAAATTATCGAATGTGAGGTCTCCACCTGCCTTGTAGTTGAAGAACGCATATCTCCATCCATAGAGGGGAAGATAAGCAAATATGAAGCACAGTGCCGCAAAGGGAAGGAAGATAAGAAATAGCTTGTACTTAGCTTCCATATGGAACTTCATCTTCTTGTCCACCTTGGGAGTGAGGATGAGACCCGCAACACCTGTAATAAGAATTAATCCAAATATTATTAAATAGAATAGGAATCCACTAGGGAATGAAGGCTCTACTCTATCAAGATTAGCATATACGCATAAATTGTAGTATGCCTGATAGATTAGATACATTCCTATCGCACCAATTATAGAGCCACCAATCGCAAATGGATTAGATAGCTTTCTGAATTTTCGATTTCCCAAGCTCATGCAGCCTGAAACAACCGCTAAAATAATACCTACCAAAACGAGGATTGCCGCAAACTCAAGCCACTGCATGATACTCTCAGGCAACCATCCCTTCTGGAACGCTCTACCCATTCCGTTTGTAAGATTACCATACGCTACTGCAGTAGTGAATAATGATATGTTTTTATTAATCATTGTGGTAATCCTAGCAGGATTGACACCAGGGAAAAACATAAGAACCGCAGCTAAAATAACTGCTACTCTCTGTACCCAATAGAAGCCCTCTGCTACCTTTTCTCTAGGGGTAAGAATCTCTTTTCTCCTATTGTCAAACATGTCTTCTAGTTTTTTTGCTTTTGCCATCGTAAGCAACCTCCGCCAATACTAAAAACATAAGATGAGCCTATGCTCACACATAGGCTCATTATACCCATCAAAGGGGTATTTTTTGTACTATAAATTTTTAATATAAATACTATACTATTTTAATATGCAACGTATTTTCGCCACCTGTAACAATTCTATTATTTAGAATATTTACGACAGTTTTTCTATGGCTGCTTTTATTCTTGCAATGCTCTCTTCTTTTCCTAAAAGCTCCATCAGCTCTGTTGCTCCACCAGGAGTCATCTGCTTACCGGAAAGTGCTGTTCTAATGGGCCACATTACAAAGCCTGTCTTGTACTCGTTTGCTGCGCAATATCCACTGAGAAGCTCAAAAAGTGCATCGTTTGTAAAGTCGTTCCACATCTCGAGCATAGGAAGTACATCCTTTAATACAACAAGACTTGTCTCAGGTGTTGACTTCATCTTCTTGTGATTATACATATCAATATCGTACTCAGGAACTGCCTCAAAGAAATCAATGTGATCCTTGATATCAGGAAGCACTTCTATTCTTGTCTGTACCATAGCAGCTATCTTCTTGAAATCCATCTCCTTTGAGATAACCTCTTTGATAACAGGTAGTGCCATCTCATAGAAACGTTCAGGGTCCATAGCCTTGAAATATTCGCCATTCATCCAGCGAAGCTTGACCATATCAAATACTGCAGGGCTCTTGCTAATTCTCTTATAATCAAACTCCTTAACAAGCTCCTCGAGAGTAAATATCTCTCTATTGTCGCTGGGACTCCATCCGAGAAGTGCCACGAAATTGATAATTGCCTCTGATAAAAATCCCTGCTCAGCGAGATCCTCATAGGATGAATGTCCACTTCTCTTTGAAAGCTTCTGGTGATCCTCATTTACAATGAGTGGACAGTGAATATACTTGGGCTCCTCCCATCCAAATGCCTTGTAGAGAATTGTGTATTTGGGTGATGAAGAAATATATTCATTACCTCTGATTACGTGTGTTATTCCCATAAGATGATCGTCTACGACATTTGCAAAATTGTATGTAGGATATCCATCAGACTTGATGAGAATCATATCATCTAACTCTTCGTTGGGAGCAGTCACATCTCCATAGAGCTCATCATGAAAGGTTGTTGTACCTTCTGTAGGCATGTTGGCTCTAATTACGAAGGGCATACCTGCTGCAAGATTAGCTTCTACCTCTTCCTTGCTAAGTGAAAGGCAGTGCTTGTCATACATCATAATTTCCTTGCCTGCCACAGTTTTTCTTAAGCCCTCAATTCTCTCAGGAGTACAGAAGCAATAATATGCTGCACCTTTTTCTACAAGCTGCTTTGCATACTCCATATAGAGACCGCTCTTGCATCTGTCAGACTGGACGTAAGGTCCATATCCCTTGTCCTTATCGGGTCCCTCATCGTGAATGAGACCTGTCTTTTCAAGAGTTCTATAGATGATATCAATTGCACCATCCATATATCTCTCCTGGTCTGTATCCTCGATACGAAGTACAAAATCACCGCCCTCATGCTTGGCAACGAGATATGTGTAGAGGGCCGTTCTCAAATTTCCTACATGCATCCTTCCTGTAGGGCTGGGTGCAAATCTTGTTCTAACGTTTGACATTTTAACTCCTTTTGTATTTCACACTATGTATTACGTGCGATATAATCTAGTTTTTTCTCAATAATACAGCCGCTGAATAAGGAGGCATATGCATCTCTAGCTTGCCCTTCTTAATCTGATAGCGAACTGGGGTATCTGTGTATGTATCCTCTGTTGTCATCATCACTCTGGTCATCTCAGAATCCATTGGAACCTCTGCTGCCCAAACTGACTGATTGATATCTATTGAATATCCATTGTTATTGACTAGGATAACTGCTTGCTCGTTCTCATCAAATCTACTATAAGCAACGTAGTTTTGACCCGTTCCCAAAGGCTTACATGAGCCCGTCTTAAAGACCTCATGTTCCTTATGTATCTTAATTATGCTCTTGTGGAAATCAATTAGTTTTTGATCCTCATGTCCCCAAGGGTAGGTTCTTCTATTATCAGGGTCGGTAAAGCCACACTGACCTGCCTCATCTCCGTAATAAATAGTGGGTGCTCCCGGCCAGGTCATCTGCATAACTACTGCTTCTCTGAATATTCCCTTATTGACGCCTTCTGATGCTGCTAGCTCGCCCAGGGAATCTATTCTTCCAACCACGTGATTGGTTCTTGTTAAGAATCTGGAATGATCATGGTTACTGAGCTCATTCATGGAACAGTAAAGTGATGGTGTCAAAAACTCTGTCATGAAATGTCTCATAGCATTTCCGAATTTTTCTGAGTCACCAATCATCTCTGGCTTGCTTCCATCAGAGTGTTTTTCCATTCCCGTTAAAAACCATGTGACAGGCTCCATAAAGGCATCATAATTCATGATGGTATCCCACTCATCTCCCTGAAGCCAGCTTCTAGCATCACCGTAATGCTCTGCTAATACTATTGCGTTAGGATTGGCTTCTTTAACGACTTTTCTGAAATCTTTCCAGAATTTGTGATTGAACTCGGGGCTATGTCCTAAGTCTGCCGCCACATCAAGTCTCCAGCCATCTACATTATATGGAGGTGAAACCCATTTTGCAGCGATTTTCATTATGTGATTATATAACTCCTCTGACTCATCATAGTTGAGCTTGGGGAGTGTATCATGTCCCCACCAGCCCTCGTAGGTGGTGTTATAGGGCCATGCATTTTTATCTTGAAATCCAAAGTAATTGTGATAGGGACTTTCTCTATCCACGTAGGCACCTAATTCGAAACCGGGCTTTCCTGAATAAATCTCTTCTCTGTCCAGCCACTTATGGAAGGAGCCACAGTGATTGAAAACACCATCTATTATTACGCGCATTCCTCTGGCGTGAATCTCTTCTACAAGCTCTGCGAATAGTTTGTTGGATGCTTCGAGGTTTTCTAAATCTGTTACTCTTTTAATATATTTACTTGCCTGTCTATTATCGGATACTCCTTCAGGCAGTGCCTCTCCCCCATCGTTTACTATCTTGCCATAGTGGGGGTCAATGTATTCATAGTCTTGAGCATCGTATTTATGGTTTGAAGGTGAGACGAAGAGTGGATTGAAGTAGATTACTTCTATTCCCAAATCCTGAAGGTAATCTAGCTTTTGTCTAACTCCCTCAAGGTCTCCGCCGTAGAATTCTCCAACTGAAAATGAGCTGGGAACTTTGTCCCAATCTTCTACTCTCTTACTACCTGTCCTAATATAGAAGTACTCGTTATCTACTACGTCGTTGGTCTTGTCTCCATTGTAGAAACGGTCAACAAATATCTGATACATGACAGCACCTTTTGCCCAATCTGGAGTAGAAAATCCAGGTGCTATCTTGAACTGATAATCGATTCTTATCTCTCTGGTCACACCGCCTCTGTCGTAATAGCAATGTAAAAATCCTGTGCAGACCTCAAAGTAGTAGCTGAATAGCTCCGTCCCAAGGGTAATCTTGACCTCGTAATAGTCAAACTCGCCCTTTCGCTCTACTTTGTTCATGGCAAGCTTTTTGTCGCCACTGATGAGCCATACCATATCTACATTATCGATTCCTGTTCTAAAACGAATCGTCACTTCTTCGCCTGCCTTAGGCTCGCTGGGCGTCACAAACCTAGCTGTTCCGTCTGAATACAGTGCTCTCTTTTTTAGAACTGGTCTCATCTGCATCATATACTGTTGCTTGAGTCCTAATTCGTAATTGGATAATTCTCGCATTTATAGTAAACCCCTACTAATTAGCACGGGTCACATTATGGCGCGTGCTCTTTACATTCTCTATATTTGAGTTCACACTTTG
>JAZRXQ010000013.1:0-13146 GCA_045600305.1 Lachnospiraceae bacterium | reverse complement strand
GAAATGGATTGAACAGTGAGCGACCGCATTGTAGTGGTTGCCTATGAATTGCAAGGCGCAGACGGTGAGTTTGCACAGCCTGACGCGCTGTCTGAGCAGGGACACCTATACCTAATTCACTTGAATGGTTGCGTCAGTTGTGTCATAAAGTATAGATTTTGACATAATGCACAAACCCTCCCTTGGTATCCAGGGGAGGGTTAAATATTTATTAGTCTGCGAGGACTCCTTCACGCTCGTATCTCTCAACGATAGCCTTAATCTTGTCATAAGGATTAAGTAGCTCAGAAAGAGATGCCTCATGATTGATTGTATCTACGATGTAAGCGATGTACTTGCTCATATCACAGCTGATGTAGTAATCACGCTCTAAGAGCTCGGGACGCTGGTAAACCAAATTAGTAGTAAGAACATTAGTGATAACACCTTCGCTGACAGCCTTGTCAAATATGTCCATACCATTTGTAAATAATCCAAATGTCGAGATGACAAAAATACGATTAGCCTTGCGCTTCTTGAGCTCTGTAGCCACATCTATCATTGACTCTCCTGAAGAAATCATATCATCAACGATAAGAACGTCCTTGCCCTCTACCGACTGACCGAGGAACTCGTGTGCAACGATAGGGTTGCGTCCGTCAACGATACGGCTATAGTCTCTACGCTTGTAGAACATACCCATATTGATACCTAATACATTAGCGAGATATACAGCTCTATCTGTACCACCCTCATCAGGTGAAATCATCATCATGTGGTCATTGTCAAACTTGAGATCAGGTACATTATGACACATAGCCTTTACAAACTGATATGCAGCAGTAACTGATTCAAAACCAGAGAGAGGAATGGCATTCTGAACTCTGGGGTCATGTGCATCGAAGGTGATAATGTTGTCTACACCAAGGCTAACAAGCTCCTGAAGTGCTAGTGCACAGTCGAGGGACTCTCTTGAAGTGCGTCTGTGCTGTCTGCCCTCATAGAGGAAGGGGATAATCACATTGATTCTGCGTGCTTTTCCACCTACAGCAGCTATAACTCTCTTGATATCACACCAGATATCGTCTGGAGACATATGGTTAATCTCACCGCAAATCTTATAAGTGAGAGAGTGATTGGTAATATCTGCCATAATGAAGATATCATCACCACGAACGGTCTGCTTGATTGTGCCCTTCGCTTCACCATCTCCGAATCTAGGAAGAGAGTGCTTAATCAGATAAGAGTCTCTCTGGTATCCGTTGAAGGCTACGTCATTGATATGAGCCTGCTGTCTTTTAGAACGCCACTTAACCAGGTAGTCATCAACCTTTTTTCCTAAAGGGGCGATACTTTCATGTGTTACGAGACCGAGCTTTCCATAGGGAATTGACTCGAGCTGGATTGCTTCATTGGGCATTATTTATTCCTCCGCTTCTGGCGAATATCTTCGCCTGATAATTTAAAATATCTATAAGTAGAATTAATTCTGGACATGATTCGCTCTTGGTAAGTATCTCTCAAGGCTACTGGGTCCAAATTAGTTGAAATAATTGTCGATTTCTTAAGTAATAGTCTTGTATTGATACATTGGAATAGAGCGGTAATTGTAAATGAATTGGTAAATTCAGTTCCTAGGTCATCAATTATCAAAAGATCACATTGCTCTATATCATCCAAATGTGTCACAGAATCGGCGTCCTTGTTAAATGTCTTGCTACGATAGGCTTCAAAAAAATCATAAGCACTAAGATAGATGACAGAATGACCATTTTTGATTAATTGACCGGCAATACAATTGGATAAAAATGTCTTTCCTACACCAGGTAATCCATAGAATAATATATTACCAAACTCTTTGTCGAAATTCTCAACAAAATTGTGCGAACCTCGCAGCGCATTTTGTGCAAGTTCGAGATAAGTAAGCTCAGTAGAAGGATCAATCTCATCTGAATAGTATTCGAGTGAAAAATTATCGAAGCATTCCTCATTAAGTAAATCCTCACTTAGATGAGAATCTGAATAAATGAGCTTGATAATCTCCTGCTTAAGACAATGGCATTTATTACCATTGTCCAAGTATCCCGTGTCCTTGCAATCCTTGCAGGTGTACTGAATCTCTAAATCTCTAGGGCTGTAGCCGTGTGCAGCCAACAGCTTCATCTTTTTATTAGTAGTCTCATCTATTGCAGAATTAACGATTTGAAGTGCGTTGCTATCGCCTTCTATAATCTGTGCCCTATACTGGGTTCTGATACGAGAGAGTTCTGCATCAAGCTGAGTCAATTCAGGAATTGCGGTATAAATCGCACGGACACGCTCGTTTCTGGCCTCTGTCTCTCTAGAAAGACGATCTCTATATTTAGAAATGATAAATTCGTATTGGCTATTGGTTATTGGCATGCTTTAATAATTCTCTCTCTAACTGGCTACGGTCAAAATCACGCTCGTTAAAATTCGATTTAGGGGCAGATGATGAACGCTTGGGCACAATATTATTATGAGTTTTGTTGTGCACATCATCTAAAGCCTTTACATCAACAATCGACTTGACTCCATTTTTGGACCATTTGTCGAGAATGCTGTCAGCATATCTGAAATCTGGCTGATGAATAGTGGTAATAGTCCTATTGCAGGCTTCAATTATCAGCTCCGTTGACATCTTGTACTGTGTGGTCCATGTGAAAATATATTTATCCTCGGCAGCAGATATACCACGACCGCTGATTCCAAAGGATTTGAGAATCTGTGAATACAGCTCTGAGTGCTGGCTGTTCTCAAAGCGTGCCTCATCGACAGTTTTTATGCCCTTTTTTGCCCAGCTAAGAGCCACCTTGTCAATATATGAAAAGCTGCTATGTCCACCAGAGACACAGATCTCGATAAGGTAATCAATCAAATCGCTATCAAAACCCAAAGTATCAACCCAAAAAATCAGGGTATCCACCTCGCCAAAGGTAAGCGTCCTTCCTAGGTAACTCTCCGCAATAAAGGTAACCTGAGAAAAAACAGTAGAGTCCTTGCAGACGAATTTTGACTGCTTGGGCAACGCTTTTTCAACATCTTCTATGAGCTGGTGCTCTCTGACAGGTGCAGCATCAGTCTGTGTATTCTCATCTGATAGGTAGATAGAACAAATCTCACCATCCTCATCATAATCTAATCTGATTAGGTGTTCTCTCTCCCAGTATTTGAGAGCTCTGATGATATCCTTTTCGGTGTGGTCAAACTTGTCAGCGCAATCACTCGTCGAAAATGTCATGCCTGGGTCGTTCATACATCTAAGAAGGTATAGGTATACCTTGACGTATTCGCCATTCGCTCTGACCATATATGCATCTATAAATGAATTCGGGACAACGGTTCTATTAACAGACGTCTCCCGATGTAAGGTTATGTCAGCCATTTTTTTACCTCTAAAAATTATGTGGGGAGTATAACATACTTTTTTATATTTGAGAAGAGGCAAAAAGCCCACAAGCCTTGAAAAATAAGGGCTTGCGGCACATGTGGATAATGTTAATAAGGCACTTTATCCTATATAAATTGGGCAAAAAATATCCACAATCCAATGGGGATGATAACCCATAGTTAGATTGTGGATAGTGTGTATAATTATCTACCGACTAAGTTATTGCTAACTTCATTAAGCATTCCAGCTCCCATAGTTATCAACAAGTCACCGTCGATACATTTTTTTAATAAAAATTTTTCAAGTGCATCAAAATCGTGTTTTAGACAGGTAGAATCTGTATATGTGGGGATATAGTAGCTCTCTATACCATTGGCGTTTAAGGAAGAGCATAGTTTTTTAGAAGAGATTCCAGATTCATTAACCTCTCTGGCAGCATAAATATCAGCAAGTACTACAACATCGGCTAAAGACAATGCATCTAAAAATTCCTGAAAAAACGCAACTGTTCTTGAATAGGTATGAGGCTGAAAAGCTACGACAATTCTGTCGTGAGGATATTTTTTTGCTGTTTCAAGCGTGGCGCGAATCTCAGTAGGATGATGAGCGTAGTCATCGATTACAGTGATTCCACCTAATTTGCCCTTGAACTCGAAACGTCTGTCAGCACCACCAAATTCGTGAAGTCCTCTTGCAATTGCAGCTGCTTCAACCTCCATGTCAATTGCTATTGCGGCAGCAGATAGAGCGTTAGATACATTGTGAGTACCAGGAACCGTCATATCAATATCTATTATGTTCTCTCCCTTATAAATAAGAGAGAAGTGACCACATCCAAGCTCGTCATAGGTAAGATTGGCAGGGTAAATATCACAGGCTTCATCAAAACCATAAACCAAAACGCGTCTATCAGCTGGAAGCGCATCGACAAGCTCACTATAGTTCTTTATTTCATTATTTATAACAACTAATCCGTTTTCTAGCGTGTTGCCTGCAAATTTTTTGAAGGACTCACGTACGTCGGCTTCATCCTTGAAAAAATCCAGATGCTCAGCTTCAACATTTAAAATGACACTGTATTTAGGGTTAAATTCTAGAAAGCTATTGGTATATTCACAGGCTTCTGTTAAGAAAATATCTGAGGCTCCAACTCGAACATTACCGTTAATTGATTTTAGAATTCCACCTACACTTATTGTAGGGTCTGTGTCAGCTGCCATGAGGATATGTGCAAGCATGGAGGTAGTTGTAGTCTTGCCATGTGTGCCAGATACCGCTATAGAGCGAGTGTAATTGGCCATGAGCTGACCTAAAAACTGCGCTCTTGAAAGCATATTGAGATTCTTTTCTTCACAAGCCATATATTCTGGATTGTCTGGATGAATAGCGGCTGTGTAAACCACCAGATCAATATCATCTGTAATATTAGTCGCGGACTGTGGGTAATGAATGATGGCTCCCTCTGCACTGAGTGCCTTACAAAGCTCATTTTCTCTTGAATCTGAGCCAGAAACGGTAAAGCCTCTTCCGAGCAGAACCTGGGCTAGACCACTCATACTGATGCCGCCAATTCCTATAAAATGTACGTGACAAGGCTTGTCAAAATCTATTTTGTACATACGTTACCTCACTATATATAAATAGGTTAAAGAAAGTATATCACTTTATCGGGTAATAGCAAACAAAACTTGAACTGTTATTTACCAACAAAATATACTAAAAATTCACCTAAATATTACATATTTTTGTTGAAAAATAATAAAAAGGGTGATATACTCTCTATAACTGATTTTGCGTGTCGCATGGTTCGTGGACGATTTAGAAGGACATAGATGCGCGCAGTATTATATTTTAAGGAGTGATGCACATGATACGTAAGGAAATGATCGCAATGCTTTTAGCTGGTGGACAGGGAAGCCGTCTCGGTGTTCTTACAGCTGACGTTGCCAAGCCTGCTGTTGCGTTTGGTGGAAAGTATCGCATAATAGACTTTCCTCTTAGCAACTGTATTAATTCGGGTATTGATACCGTAGGCGTACTGACACAGTACCAGCCTCTTAGACTGAATACCCATATAGGAATCGGTATTCCTTGGGACTTAGACCGCAACAATGGTGGAGTTACAGTACTTTCACCCTATGAGAAGAGTGAGAGTAGTGAGTGGTATACTGGTACAGCTAATGCTATTTACCAGAACCTCACATATATGGAGAGCTACAATCCTGAGTATGTTCTCATTCTTTCAGGAGACCATATTTACAAGATGGATTACGAGGTAATGCTCGACTTCCACAAGGAGAATAATGCAGACGTTACACTTGCGGTTATGCCTGTTCCCATGGAAGAAGCTAGCCGTTTTGGTATAGTAATTGCTGACGAAGATAAGCGTATTTCAGAGTTCGAGGAAAAGCCTGAGCACCCTCGCAGCAATCTTGCATCAATGGGTATATATATTTTCAGCTGGCCTGTTCTTCGCGATGCGCTTATTGCACTCAAGGATCAGCCTAACTGTGACTTCGGTAAGCATATTCTTCCTTATATACATGAGAGAGATGGACGTATGTTTGCATACGAGTTCAATGGATACTGGAAGGATGTTGGAACTCTTGGTTCATACTGGGAGGCTAACATGGAGCTCATAGACCTCATCCCTGAGTTCAACCTTTATGAGAAATACTGGAAGATTTATACCAACAACGAGAACATTCAGCCTCAGTATATTTCTTCAGATTCTGTTATCGAGCGCAGTATTATCAGTGAGGGCGCAGAGGTTTATGGTGAGGTTAGAAACTCTGTTATCGGCGCCGGCGTCAAGATTGGCAAGGGCGCAATTATCAGAGATTCTATCATCATGGAGAACACAGAGATTGGTGAGAATGCTGTAATTGACAAGGCTATTATCGCAGAGGATGTTGTTGTAGGTAGCGATGTCAAGATTGGTGTTGGTGAGTATGCACCCAGCAAATTTAATTCTAAGGTATATGCTTTTGACTTAGCAGTTATCGGTGAGAATTCTGTTATTCCAAACGGTGTTTCAATCGGTAAGAATGTCGCTATTTCGGGTGTGACCGAAGCCGCAGATTATCCTAACGGATTATTAGAGAGCGGAGATTCTATTATAAAGGCAGGTGATAAGTCATGAAGGCATTAGGTATTATTTTAGCTGGTGGTAACAATCAGCGTATGGACGCGCTTTCTAAGAAGCGTGCAATAGCTGCCATGCCCATGGCAGGATCATTCCGTTGTATAGATTTTGCACTTAGCAATATGACCAATTCCAAGGTTCAGAAGGTAGCAGTACTTTCACAGTACAACGCTAGATCACTTAACGAGCACCTCAGCTCATCAAAGTGGTGGAACTTCGGACGTAAGCAGGGAGGTCTTTACGTATTCACTCCTACTGTTACAGCAGATAATAGCTGGTGGTACAGAGGAACAGCTGATGCTATGTATCAGAATATTGAGTGGCTTAAGAGATGCCATGAGCCTTATGTAATCATTACAAGTGGTGATTGTGTATACAAGGTAGATTACAATGAGATTCTAGAATATCACATTGCAAAGAAGGCAGACATTACTATCGCAGTCAAGGATATGCCCGCTTCATCTGATGTTAGCCGTTATGGTGTTGTCAAGATGAATGAGGAGTGCCGTATCACAGAGTTTGAGGAGAAGCCCATGGTTGCTCAGTCAAACACTATCTCAACAGGCGTATATGTAATCAGACGTCGTCAGCTCATAGAGCTCCTTGAGCAGTGTGCTGCAGAGGACAGATGGAACTTCGTTACAGATGTACTTATCAGATACAAGGATCTCAAGCACATCTATGGCTACAAGATGGAAGGCTACTGGAGCAATATCTCTACTGTTGATTCATATTTCAAGACAAATATGGACTTCCTCAATCCCGAGATTAGAGATTACTTCTTCAAGGGTGATGCCAAGATTTATTCCAAGGTTGACGATCTTCCTCCTGCAAAATACAATCAGGGTTCTGATGTTCGCAACAGCTTAGTAGCTAGTGGATGTATTATCAATTCCAAGGTTGAAAATTCTATCCTCTTCAAGGAGGCATATGTTGGCAACAACTGTATAATCAAGAATTCTATCATCCTCAACGAGGTATATATTGGAGACAATACTCACATTGAGAATTGTATTGTTGAGAGCCGTGGTACACTCAAGCCCAATATGTACTACTTCGGAGATCAGGATATCCAGGTAGTCGTAGGCGAGAGCAATCGTTACGGATTATAAAAAATAGTTGCAATTTTAGCGAAGGGAGCATATTATTATGTTCCCTTCGTTTAGTTTAGAAAAGAGGAATGAAATGAGTGAAATAAGAGCAATAATACTAGCAGCAGGAAAAGGAACACGAATGAAGTCAGACCTGCCCAAGGTTATACACACTATAGATGACAGGTGTTTAGTTGATTATGTAATCGATGCAGCTAGAGGTGCGGGGGCAACTGAGATTTGTCTTGTAGTCGGCTATAAGGCAGACGAGGTAAAAGAAAAAATCTCCCACAGAGACGTGAGCTTTGCAT
Source organism: Lachnospiraceae bacterium (assembly GCA_045600305.1). Lineage (GTDB taxonomy): Bacteria > Bacillota > Clostridia > Lachnospirales > Lachnospiraceae > JAZRXQ01. The sequence goes on along the minus strand of JAZRXQ010000013.1, from coordinate 5,208 downwards.
TACAGACAGAGCAGCTAGGAACGGGGCATGCAGTAAAGTGTGCTGCTGATTTTCTACAGGGAGACGGACAGACTCTTATTTTATGCGGAGATACACCCTTGATTACCGCAAAGACGCTAGGTAGCATGATAGAGTTTCACAAGAAAAATAAAAATGCAGTCACAGCATTATCAGCAATTTACGATGATCCTACAGGGTATGGTCGTATTATAAGAGATGATAACGGAAATTTCATCAAGAACGTAGAGCACAAGGATGCAACAGAAGAAGAGCGAGCATCCAAAGAGATCAATGCCGGAATGTATCTTTTTGATACTCAGGCACTAAAGGAGGCATTAGAGCTACTTACAAATGACAATGCTCAGGGAGAGTACTATCTTCCTGATACATTAAAGATAATCAGAGAAAAAGGACTTAAGGCTGATGCCTTTATAACTGATGATGGTGATGACATTATGGGAGTCAATGATCCAGAGCAGCTAGAGAGTGCAGCAGCAATCATCGCAGCTAGAAAATAGGTATTTATGGATACACTTGTAGAACCGTTAATAGAATGGCGGGATTACGAAAAAATTAAAAAGGGTCTGGAAAAAAATGCTGGACCATATGAGATAACCGGGTGTCTTGACGCCAACAAGCCTCATTTGATTTATTCATTGGGTGTTGGAGTCGGCAGTCGGTTTATTGTGTTGGCTGGAGAGCTCAAGGCAAGGCAGATGTATGAAGAATACAAGGTATACGATGATACTGTCATGTATTTTCCACCCAAGGATATGCTTTTTTACCAGGCGGATGTCAGAAGCTCTGCGCTTGCGACCGAGAGACAGACGGTTTTGCAGGCTCTTATTGAATCTAGGGTTGGTGGGGCTCCTGTAACAATAGTTACGAGCTTTGAGAGCTTTATGAATCACCTGCCTGCACCAGATGCGATGCTTTCCTTAGCAATCAAGATAAAAGAGGGTGAGGAATTAGCTACAGCTGACATATCAGAAAAGCTAACCAGAATAGGCTACGAGAGAGAGTATCAGGCCAATATGCCAGGACAGTTTGCAATTAGAGGAGGAATTATAGATATCTATCCTCTTGTGGCGGAGAATCCTGTCAGAATCGAGCTGTGGGGAGATGAGGTTGATTCTATTAGAGAATTTGACCCAGAGAGTCAGCGTTCTCTTGAGAGCGACAGGCTAGAGGAGATTGTCATAGGTCCAGCCAGCGAAGGTGCCATTATTAAAAGCGGCGAAGAGGCAATGATTCTCGATTATGTCAACAAAAATGACACAGTTATTTTTCTTGACGAACCACATAGGCTCTTAGAGCATGCCAAAGCAGTGGAGCTTGAATATATTGAGAGTATGAAGCAGCGTGCAGAAAAAAATGTACGACTCGACGAAAAGCCAGAGGAGATGTATTCGTCTCAGCTGGTATTTGATGCTATGCAAAAATACCCTTTGGTCGCACTTTGTGCTCTTCATATTGGAGTAAAAAAATTCAAGGCAAGGGAGAGCTTTGCTATTACGACTACCTCGATGGGCTCCTATAACTCAAACCTTGAGATTCTAATCAAGGACCTAGAAAAATACAGAAAACACAAGTATAAGTGCATGATTTTCTCTGGCTCGAGGACCAAGGCAAGGCGACTTGCAGAGGAGCTTACGGATAGGGGAGTAACCGCTTTTTATTCGGAGGACAGAGCTAGAGAGCTTAAGGATAGCGAGATCATGGTTACCTATGGCAAGCTGAAAAAGGGCTATGAATATCCAGAAATCAGATTTGCTGTGATAACCGATAGTGATATTTTCGGCAGAGAGACTAAGCCCAAAAGACGCCAGAAAAAATACGACAATGGTCAGGCAATACGAAGCTTTGGCGAGCTTCATGTAGGCGATTATGTTGTTCATGTCAATCATGGAGTAGGAATTTTTAGAGGGATAGAAAATATTGCAGTTGAAGGCGTTGCCAGAGACTATATGAAAATAGAATATGCAGGAGGCTCTAATTTATATATTCTAGCTAATCAGCTAGATATGATCCTCAAATACCAAAATGGCAATGAAAACGAGGAGGATAAGAAGGGTCCCAAGCTCAATCACCTCGGAGGTCAGGATTGGACCAAGACCAAGACCAAGGTCAAGGCGGCGGTGGAAGAGGTGGCACTAGAATTGGTTCAGCTCTATGCTGCAAGAGAAAATGGAAAGGGTCATGCCTACAGCGAGGACACCGTATGGCAGAAGGAGTTTGAAGAGCTTTTCCCCTTTGAGGAAACCCCTGATCAGCTAGATGCAATCGAAGCTACTAAGCGCGACATGGAGAGCACCAAGATAATGGACAGGCTGATATGTGGCGATGTAGGCTTTGGAAAAACAGAAATAGCCATAAGAGCAGCCTTCAAGGCAGTTATGGAGGGCAAGCAGGTGGCGTATTTGTGTCCTACAACCATACTTGCAGGCCAGCATTACAATACATTTTCTCAGAGAATGAAAAATTTCCCTGTAAATGTGGAGCTGCTTAGTCGCTTCAGAACTCCCAAGGAGCAAAAGGCAGTTTTATCAGACCTTAAAAAGGGAATGGTGGACATTGTAATCGGTACACACAGATTACTTTCCAAGGATGTGGAATTCAAGGATTTAGGGCTTTTAATTATAGATGAGGAGCAGAGATTCGGAGTAACACACAAGGAAAAAATCAAGCAAATGAAAAAAAGTGTCGACGTTCTTACGTTGACAGCGACTCCCATACCTAGAACTCTTCATATGAGTATGATAGGTATAAGAGATATGAGCCTGCTTGAAGAGGCACCTCAGGATAGATTGCCGATACAGACCTATGTAATGGAGTATAATGACGAGCTTGTCAGAGAAGCAATTAGCAGAGAGCTGGCAAGAGACGGACAGGTATACTATGTCTATAATAGAGTGGAATCCATCGAGAGCGTAGCTAATAGGATTCAGGAAATGCTTCCAGATGCTGTTGTCACCTATGCCCATGGACAGATGGCTGCCAGCCAGCTTGAGGATATCATGTACTCCTTCGTCAATGGAGAAATCGATGTATTAGTATCGACTACAATCATCGAAACAGGACTTGATATTTCAAATGTGAATACGATTATCATTCAGGATGCTGATAGAATGGGTCTCTCACAGCTATATCAGCTTAGAGGACGTGTGGGAAGGACCAATAGAATGGCCTATGCTTTCTTTATGTATAAGAGAGACCGCATGCTAAAAGAGGTTGCGGAAAAACGTCTTGCAGCAATCAAGGAATACACCCAGCTTGGAAGCGGTTTCAAAATCGCCATGCGAGACCTGGAGATAAGAGGAGCGGGAACACTTTTAGGAAAGGTTCAAAGCGGTCATATGGCAGCTGTTGGATACGATATGTATTGTAGAATGCTAGGCGATGCAGTTCGCTTCCTAAGAGGTACAGGCGATGATAGTGGCGACATCGACGTGCAGGTTGATGTGCGTATGGATGCTTTTATACCGGAGCTATATATATCAAATGAGATAATGAGACTGGATGTCTACAAGAAAATTGCAACGATTGAGTCTAAAGAGGACTATGCCGATATGCAGGATGAGTTGATTGACAGATTTGGCGACATGCCAGCACCTGTTGAGAATCTTTTGTCCATCGCAGTGAACAAGGCCATCGCAAGACAGATGTATGTCACATCAATTACGCAAAAAAACGATGCAATCAGGGTGATTTTTTCTCCCAAAGCACCTGTAGACGCGGCGAAAATACCAGAGCTAATTACTAAAATGAATGGTGCACTTATTCTTATTCCAGACCCCAAATCGCCAGGCTTTTTATACAAGATGAATTATAGAGGGCGTGGAAAAACAATGACTGTGATGGAGTCGATAGAATATTTATTAGCGGAATTAGGGACACTTCTTACAAAAGAGACAACGGAAGAAATAAAAGAAGCATAGACAAAAAGTATAGCTATGAAAAAAAGAAACATACTTAGATATCTGAATAATTACAAAAAGGAGTCCATAATAGCACCGCTATTCAAGCTCCTAGAGGCACTTTTTGATTTGCTGGTGCCCCTTGTTGTTGCGCAGATAATCAACACGGGGATAGCGTCAGGAGAAGCTGGGAAACCTTTTATTTTCAAAATGTGTGGATTATTAGTTGCATTGGCAGTAGTGGGTTTAGCTTGTGCTATTGCAGCCCAGTATTTTGCAGCCAAGGCAGCAGTGGGCTTTTCGACGAGCTTAAGAGGGGATCTGTTTAGACACATTTTTAAGCTAAGCTTCTCAGAGCTCGATGACCTAGGCACCTCAGAGCTTGAAAATAGAATGATAAGTGATGTTAATCAGCTTCAAAATGGTGTAAATATGGCGCTTAGGCTACTTTTGCGCTCACCATTTATCGTGTTTGGAGCACTTGTGATGGCGTTTGTGGTAAACGCTCGTGTAGCCCTTGTTTTTGTCGCAGTAATACCCGTGTTAAGTATTATTGTAGCCTTAATTCTCAAGGTAACCGCGCCAAGATATAAGGATGTGCAATCAAAGCTTGGTAAGCTTCTAAGTGTAACCAGGGAAAATATATTAGGTGTTCGAGTTGTCAGAGCATTTGGGCAGGAAACCGCTCAGATAGAAAAATTTTCATCTGAAAACAGTAATCTTTACAGGAAACAAATGGGTGTTGGCAGGATATCTGGACTACTCAATCCACTCACGACAGCTGTTATAAATATAGGAATTGTTGCAATACTTAGTACTGGCTCGGTTAGGATCGATATAGGTGGCATGGAGCAGGGCGATGCGGTCGCGCTGATAGATTACATGGCACAGATTTTGGTAGAGCTAATCAAGCTTGCAAATACAATAGTGCTTTTATCTAAGAGTGTGGCAAGTGCGGATAGAATAGTCACAGTTTTTAATATAAGTCCGAGCATGACTTATCCTAGTAACAGGGTGAAGATTGAAAATGCTGGAGCACCCATGGAAAAAAGAGGCTCAGTGGCGTTTGAACATGTCACCTTTAACTACACAGGAGAGGGAGATAATGAGCTGGATGATATCAGCTTTTCGATTGACCAGGGAGAAACTGTTGGAATAATAGGCGCTACTGCGTCAGGAAAAACCACACTGGTGCAGCTCCTGGCACGTTTTTATGATGCAAATTCGGGCAGTATAAAAATAGATGGCGTCAATGTGCGCGACTACACCAAAGCAGAAATAAATGAAAAAG
>JAZRXQ010000012.1:0-14848 GCA_045600305.1 Lachnospiraceae bacterium | reverse complement strand
TGGTAGGCCTAATACCTGTAAGTATTCCCCATGGAAGAGACTTACCCGATATCTCGGAAAAAATCTCGTAAAAAATTCTCTTTAGCTCATCTCTTCTAGCACTCTTTTCAGTGATTGGCTTAAGGAATCTCTCATATGATAAACTGGCGTTTTTAGCAACTCTATCACAATCCGCCTGCTCATCTATGAAAACTGTAATCTTCGCTGATAAATCCTCAGAGAAATCAATTCTTCCATATATAAAAGGCTTCTTATCTGAGTCGTCACCTACCGTGCAACTCACCTCTTCCATAGGATAAAAAGGCTTTATCACACACTGAATGTCATATAAAAAATCTTCTCTATTTGAATTAATTATAATCATAAAAACGGATTAAACTGCCTCTCATAGCTAATAGTAGTAGGCTCGCCGTGCCCAGGATAACATGCTGTCTGGTCAGGAAGCTTCATGAGCTTTTCTCTAAGGGAATGCACTAATGTAGACTGGCTTCCCCCAGGTAAATCAGTTCTTCCTACTGAACCACAAAACAGCGTGTCCCCACAAATGAGTTTACCTTCTTTTTCAAAGTAAAAACAAGCCCCACCAGGAGTATGTCCCGGTGTATGAATTACTTCTATATCAAATCCTGCCATATTCAGGTGCTGACCATCAACTAATTTTTCATCTGCTCTATACCCAATAGCTCTATTTATCATCGCACCAGAATTCATATGTGGATCAGCTATAAGCTCAAAATCATCCTCGTGTATATAGATCTTGATACCGTAGTAATTAGCTACCTCGTCTCCTGCCATTACATGATCAAAGTGCCCGTGCGTGAGAAGAATTGCCACAGGTTTAACTCCCATACTTTCGCACTTATTTATTATACTCTTGGCCTGATCACCGGGATCAATAATAATAGCCTCATTTGTGTCTTCATTTGCTAGGATGTAGCAGTTGGTTCCAACAAGACCAACCATAAGACTTGTTATCTTCATCATTTACCTCTTAGTACCACTTAAAACTATTTTTGTGCTCTTTTTTAGCCTCTCTGACCGCCTCGTCAGCATACATATAGAGACTATCAAAGGAGTCTCTCTTATGAACTCTAGTTATACCCAGCGATACTCTTATGCTTATCTCCTCATAATCCTCAATCTGTATTGCTTCAATACGCTCAAATATCGCAGCAATCCTATTATTAATCAGGTTATTGGCATCGTTGGTGCAAAGAAGTATCGCAAACTCGTCTCCACCAATTCTACAGACAATTTCACCCTCGCCCATCTCGCCTTCAAGAGCTTTAGCCACTTCTGTAAGCACAATATCACCTACATCATGCCCATAATTATCATTAACCTGTCTAAATTTATCCAGATTTAGAATACAAAAATACTTATTGTCATCAGTTTTTATCTCTGTATTTATTGCAAGTGTTCCTGCTTTTCTATTCAGGATTCCAGTTAACTCATCAACGCGAGCAGTTTTTTCTAGCTGTTCTTCCCATATTGTAGATGAGGTAATATCATTAATCAATCCGACTATACCTATCACCTTACCATTTTCATCAAAAACTGGCTCTTTTTTTATATCAAGATACTGAAGTTCTCCGTCTACGTCTGTCTTGATGGTGTAGGCAACTCCCCTACCGGTACTAATTACCTCTCTATCAGCCCTTTCTGCTTCATCTACATTTGCTTTATCTTTTCTGACCTCCCTGTCAGTCTTTCCACATATATCAAAATCTTCTGATTCGTTATATAAATGAGCCCAATAATGAGTGGAAAACACATATTTTAAATCAGTATCTTTGAAAAAAATACATGAAGGTATTGACTGTATTATTCTGTATAGCATCTCTGCATCCATAGCTTTTACGTTCATTATCTCCATATCATTCCTCTTCTTCTGGTAATATTTTCTTGATTATCTCTTCAAGCTGAACCTGTACTGGTGGCTTTAATATGTATCCTGCCGGTCTAAGATTAAGAACCGCCTGTATACTCTCCTTGTCATTACGTCCCGTGATGAATACAACAGGAATATCCGTCATCGTCACCTCAGAGCGAATCATCTCAAGTGTCATCTTGCCATCTACAACCGGCATCTCATAATCTAGGAATATTAAATCCGGTCTATCTCGCTCTATCATGGTTATAGCCTTGGTTCCAGAGGTAACCACTGAAACTCTATAATTATCTCCAATTAAATCCTTGAGCTTACGAAGGGTAAGTCCATCATCATCTACACATAGAATATGCTTACGACTATCCCTTGCCTTAGATACCCTCTCCCTCTCCTTTGAAGGATCAAGCTGAAGCATCACAAAAAGCGCATCTAATACATCCTCCAATTGTATGGGACGAATCAGCTTTTGATATCCTCTAGTCTTGTAATAATTTTCGCATATTTTTGACTCATATTCTGTTCCTATTGTAAGGACTGCTACGCCACCCATCTTGGACTGGATGACATTAAACATTGCCTCTTCTCTCTCGTCAAAGCCTGTTAGTCCGATGAGTATAACATCTGGAGCAAACATTGAAAGCATACCCTTAACACTCTCCACGTTCGCTTCACACATCTGAACCTGGAAGTAATCCATTAGAGATACGCTTATCTCACGAACCACGTTATTAAAGTTTGTAATAAATAAAACCTTTTTAATGTTTTCTAACATAATTGTCACCTATTTATACAAGGTCTGATATTATTTCTTTAACTCTGTCATTATCAATGTTTCGAACTGCCACAAACAGCTCATTCATACTATTTTCATATTCCTCTGGATACTTGAATCCCGACAAAAATGAACAGTAGTAATCTGCGCTGTCCATATCAAAATCATCCATAGCCATATCTAATAGATGTAGCTGTTCCCTTACGATTTTCATGTCAGCAAAGGTTGTGCTCTCATTTAAGGAGTTGTCGTATTGCACCAGTGGATCTAGCTTATCTATATATTCTCTCCATACATTTAAGAATATTGGAGTCACTGTTTTTATTGTGTCTATATCTCCCTGTCTTGATGCATCCTCTAATAGTGCTGCTAGCTCTGAAACTCGCAGTATTCCTACCATTGCCGAGCTTGATTTTGCTGCATGTACTTTGATTCTATAGCTATTAAGTGCTCTGTCGTCATCATCAATTTCCATAAAGTATTTTTCTATCTTAGCAACATTATTCTCAATTGATTTAGCATAATCTAAGAGAACTTCATTTAACTCTGTGTAGTTGCTGCTAAAAAGAAATGCATACTGCAAATTGATTCCCGTAATAGACTCAATAAGCTCCTTGTAGTTTTGTTCCTTCTCTTCGGAAATAGCTTTAGTCTCACTAACCCCAACAGAAATCTTATCGTCCGGAATAAGTGTTAGCATCGCCTTTTCTAATCTGGTGTAATCTATGGGTTTTGACAAGAATTCATCAAAGCCTGCTCCCATATACATCTCTCTGGCACCAGTTACAGCATTAGCGGTCAAAACAACTACCGGCGTATTTACATTTTCATTATCTGTTTTACTCCTGATACGATCTAAAGCCTCTATACCATTCATGCCTGGCATCATATAATCCATGAAAATCAGATCGTATTTACATTCTTCTATCTTTTCAAGACATCTAAATCCAGAATCTGCCTCATCAACCTGAACCAAGGTATCTTTTATTAGATTCTTTAATACCTTTCTATTGATTGAATTATCATCAACTATTAATACCCTGGCATCAGCTGCTGTAAAGCCAACCTCGAATTCTTCATCAGTAACATCTCTATTAAGATGCTGTGACAAATTACCAATGGGCGTATTATTGGATATTGTCTGATCTATTTCAAACGAGAAATTAGATCCTTTTCCTCTTGTGGAAGATATTTCAATTTTACTTCCCATCAGCTTGAGTAACTGAGCTGTAATACTAAGACCTAGACCGGTTCCCTCTATCGCCCTGTTTTTCTTTTGGTCAAATCTAGAGAACATCTCACTGATTATAGGAATATTTTCCTCTGCGATTCCCACACCAGTATCAATAACTGAGAATCTTATTCTCTCTATATTACCTTCTGTTGATACATGCTGAACCTTTAATGTAATGCTTCCTTTTTCCGTGTACTTAACCGCATTGGTAAGCAGGTTTGTAACGCACTGTCTAATTCTGATATCATCACCAATGAGCTTAGATGGTAACGACTCATCTACCTGAGTGCATACTCCTAAATTTTTCTCCTTGGCTCGTATTTTTACTAACGACGCCACATCATTAATAAGACTTGCAAACTCATACTCTGCGTTTACAATTTCCAGCTTTCCAGATTCAACCTTTGAAATGTCTAGAATATCATTTATAAGAGAAAGCAGTCCCTTACTTGCACCCCTTATATCATGTGCATACTCTCTTACACTATCCTCTTTACTCTCTCTTAGAATCATCTCATTGATTCCTAAAATCGCATTGATTGGTGTACGAATCTCATGGGACATCTGAGCAAGGAAATTGGTCTTGGTTTTGCTGGCTTTAGCAGCCTCTGAGGCCTTTAATCTATCATCAGATGCTCTTCTTATCAGCATCAAGAAGGTGCAAAATACAAGTGCCCATACACCTATCATAATATACAATCCACTATGTATATCAGATGAGCTAAAAGAAATATTCTGATTGAGGAACTCCAATGATCCTGCAACTGCGACTCCAACATATCCCCAGTACTGTTCCTGGTATGTAATCACTTTATTTTTAATTTTGTCGTATATTAGAATTCCAAATATGTATGCAACTACAATTCCTAAAACTGCATATAGAATAGGTTTTGTCACAAGAAAGCTATATGGTGTAAATACGTGATGTAAACTAAATACCACCATATTCAAAATTAGTACCACGCCCGATATAGCAAATGACTTTTGATATCTGTAGCCCTGCAGCTTGTTCAAGTGAAGCATGAATGGAAACGGGAATATAAATGTCAACAAATAGCACGCCATTCCCGCCATATATCCATTGCCAAATACATAAGCAAACATTGGATTATCTGAAATAGACCACAAAGACGATATGAGAAGTCCAAGGACTATCATGTTTATTCCATAGTCAGCCTTGTATCTGAATCTAAACACCAATCCAATCAATAAAAGCTGTGTGGTAAATAAAATGAGAATTGTTGCAAGAATAAACTTGATACCATACTCACTCATCAAGAGACTGAATATTCCATAGGAATCCCCTACAGCTGCATATGTGAGCTGTATTGAATTTGGATAGTCAGGCAAGAGTTCAATTGTAATTTTCTTTGCTGAATCAAATACATTTAGTGATACTTGTACGGGAACCGCCTTTAGTACTGGTCCCTTCAAAGGATTTTCCTTGCTGTCATAATGACATCTAAGATTATCATCGATGTACAAATTAAGACTTCGACCTGTATAAAAAACTAGCTCTGCTCCATCCCCAATTCGACCTGGCAAAACATTTTCTAAGACAATTGTCTCATCATCAAATCCATCGAGTCTAGAGGGTAGAGAAATCCAATGCCTGTCATGATTATGATCAACATATGACCAATTATCAGTAAACTTTACACCTGATCTCCTAATAAAATTAGGATTGTATGCTTTAATAGCCATAAGAATATATGTGGCAAAAATACCTACCATCATAATTATCATAAGTATTTTAACTACGATGGTTCTTTTTTTTATTTCATTTTCCATACATATATCCAATCTGCTCTTAAAAGCTTTTTTACAATTTATGCACCTATTAACATAAAAACTATCGACTAGCCGCTAGTTCTCTCTACGTCAATTATGCTGTCTACCTGTCTAATTTTCTCTATTACAGAATTAATTGTCTGTATATCCTTGGCTTCAAACGCAATAGATATTGTAGCCACACCATTTTTACTAGTGTTGGAATGAATAGAATTGATATCTATTGCTCTCTCTGTAAAGATTCTTGTCAAATCCACAAGCAGACCTGTTCTGTTATTACCGAATATCTTAAGCTCTGCAAGGTAGGTGCCACCAACTTCACCTGGTGTACCAGCCCATTCAGCCTCTATAAGTCTGGCTCTCTCTAGCTCAGGCATACTAATGATGTTGATGCAATCCGTTCTATGTACAGTAACCCCTCTGCCTCTAGTCACAAAGCCTACTATCTCGTCTCCAGGTACTGGATTACAGCACTTAGACGTATGAACCGCTATATCGTAGAGTCCCTTGACAATAATTCCATTTCTTGCATGCTCTCTTGGCACGCCCATCTTGGAACCACCAGATGCCTGATGAGGATCCAGCTGCTCTAAAATCTCCTCGTCTGTAATCTCAGCCTCATGATTCTTGTCAAATTCCTCCTTCATGCGGTTGACAACCTGAGATTCCTTAAGTCCACCATGACCTACTGTAGCAAGACAGTTTTCCCAATCATGAAAACCATATTTTCTCTGTACCTTCTGTCTGTACTCCGGCTTATCTATATCACTCCAGGCTATACCCTTAGTCTTGCAATAGCGCTCAATCATAGCCTTGCCATTAGCAATATTTTCTTCCTTGAGCTCTGATCTAAACCACTGATTAATCTTATTCTTGGCCTGAGTTGACTTGACAATTGAGAGCCAATCCCTACTGGGTCCCTTGGAATTGGCAGATGTAATTATCTCAATTCTATCGCCATTGCCAATTACATAGTCTATGGGTACTATCTTACCGTTGACCTTGGCACCGACCATCTTATTGCCGACTGCCGAATGAATGCTATAAGCGAAATCAACCGGAGTGGAACCCTGTGGAAGATTCTTGACCTCACCTGTAGGAGTAAAACAGAATACTGAATCTGAAAAGAGATCCAGGTCACTCTTTAGCATGGTCATAAATTCCTTGTTGTCAGACATATCCTGCTGCCACTCAAGAATCTGACGAAGCCAGGTAAGCTTTTCCTCCTCGCCCTTGGTTGCATTACCATTGGCGTCTTCCTTGTATTTCCAGTGAGCCGCGATACCGTATTCAGCTATACGGTGCATCTCAAAGGTACGTATCTGTATCTCAAAGGGACGTCCATCAGGACCTATCAGTGTCGTGTGTAGTGACTGATATCTATTGGGCTTAGGTATAGCGATATAATCCTTGAATCGACCAGGGATAGGTGTGTATTTTTCATGTATAACACCTAGGGCTGCGTAGCAATCCTTGATGTCACTAACCAATATACGAACAGCAAACAAATCATAGATCTGGTCTATGGTTTTGTTTTGATTTTTCATCTTTTTGTAGATACTAAAGAAATGCTTTGACCTGCCCTCTATAAGTGCCTTTATTCCAGCTGCCTTGATATTCTCTCTGACCTCTTCAACGAGACCCTGAACGTAATCATCACGTACAGATTTTCTCATCGCAATCTTTTCAATTAGATCCTGATATGCTTCGGGTTCAAGATATTTGAGTGACAAATCATCCAACTCTACCTTGAGTTTGGAAATACCAAGTCTCTGCGCAATCGGGCAATATATCTCCTGTGTCTCTCTAGCAATACGAATCTTGCCCTCATCAGACTGATATTTTAATGTACGCATATTGTGGAGACGGTCAGCAAGCTTTATCATGATAACCCTGATATCCTTGGCCATAGCAAGAAACATTTTTCTCAGATTCTCAGCCTGCATCTCAAGACGCTGAGCGTGCTTATCCTGCTCTCCTAAATTATCGGTAAGATGAAGGTGCTGAAGCTTTGTGACACCATCTACTAAATCTGTAACCTCTGCAGAGAACTCTTCAGTCATGTCCTCCTCAGTCATAACAGTATCCTCTAGTACATCGTGAAGAATACCTGCAACAATAGTCTCTTTATCAAGCTCAAGCTCAGCAAGAATAAGTGAAACCCACAAAGGATGAATTATGTATGGTTCTCCAGACTTACGCTTCTGTCCCTCGTGCGCAGCCTTCGCCACTTTATAGGCTTTTTCAATCATCGATAAATCATCTGAGGGATGGTACTTTCTAACGCGTCTTATTACCTCTTCAAAAAGCGCATCTGGATCACTAACCCCGCTAGGGATAGCAAGAGGCTCTGCCGCTAGTGTGGGCATCGAAAAATTTTCAATATTCATATTTTTTTCAGATATCAACTCACCCATATCAACATCCATTTGCACGGGACAAAAAGCGTCGCGCGCCCTTCATATTTTCATAATATACTTCATTCTATTAACAGTAAAACACATGGTGCTTTTAGAAAAAAATATACGGATTAAGTTTACTCCAAAACACGTCAAAATGCAAGAAATATACATAAAAAAAGTAGGCTAGAAATCCTAGCGTTTCTGTGATATAATCAGCTTGCTATGAGAATTTGGTTTAAGATATATAAAGACAATCACTTGCTACGTGATTTTACATATGAAAACTACGAAGACGACACTAGGACACACAAGGTATTTGCGGCAATAGATGCAGCCTGTATTGATTTTGATTTGTCTCACCCTATATGGTTAGATGCTAATCAAAGTGCCTTCAAACGTCACGCCAAGACCAAGTTCACACAGGATAGCTTTATTGAAGAAATTGATTTTGATTTTCTTGAGATTCACGTAATCGAAGAAGATTAAATTATGAGGTAATTATGGAAGCAAAGGATTTGTTTACAGATGATGCCGAAGGCTGGGAGACAATGATATTTCTCTTTAATTCAGCAATAAAAGAAGTCGGCACCAAGGTTGAGATTTTAAGAGATGAGTTTACTCACATTCACAACTACAATCCAATAGAATATATCAAGACTAGGATCAAGTCTCCTGAGAGTATCTGCCAAAAGCTGCGCCGACAGGGCTATGACACAACTCTTCCAGTGATGGTTGAGCAGCTCCACGACATTGCCGGCATCAGAATCGTCACTTCATTTACATCTGATATTTACAAGATGGCAGAGATGATTGGACGACAAAACGACCTAACCGTTTTATCCGTCAAGGACTACATAAAAAAACCAAAAGCAAGCGGATACAAGAGCTATCATATGATAGTTACAGTACCCATTTTCTTATCTGACAAGGTCGTGGACACCAAGGTTGAGATACAGATAAGGACAATCGCAATGGATTTTTGGGCATCTCTAGAGCACAAGATTTACTACAAATTTGAGGGCGATGCACCTGATTATATCAGCCGAGATTTAAGAGAGTGTTCTGAAATCGTGTCGATGCTAGACAACAAGATGCTGCAGCTCAACAGAGCAATTAATGAATCAACTGAGAAAAATTAAGATATATCACAGAGAGCCAGATGATTATCTCATCTGGCTCAAATTATTATTGTCTTTGTCTTCTTACCTCATACATGAGAATTCCTGCGGCCATAGCTGCATTTAACGACTCAAGCTGCCCCGACATGGGAATCGAAATCAGCTCGTCGGCAAGCCCCGCTGCGTGTGAAGATAATCCATTACCTTCATTTCCAATCATAAATGCCAAGCCCTTGCCATAGTTTATCTGGTCGTATGTCTTGTACGCCCCAAGATATGCTGCATACACTCTTACCCCAAGACTCTTTAATCTATTAACTGTTCCCTCGAGATCATCCGTTACATAAAATGGCATTCTGTAAATGCTTCCCATAGTAGCTCTAACCGTCTTGGGATTGAATAAATCCACAGTTTCCTTGGTCATAACAACGCCAGTCGCACCGGCTCCCTCAGCAGTTCGCATCATCGTGCCAAGGTTACCAGGATCTTGAACATTTTCCAAAATAAGAAGGTGCGTAGAATCCCCCTTATATAGCTGCATCAGCTCATATTTGGGTTGCTTTACAACCGCAAGAATCCCCTGTGGGGTCTGCGTATCCGACATAATCTTGAAGACATCGTCGGCAACGACCTCTATCTGCGACGCATCAAAATTAAGAGCATCCAGCTTACCGGTTGTCATCGTCTCACCAAAAAAGCTCTCTGATACATATATTCTCTCCAGCAGACGCTCTGGCACCTCTGAAACAGCTCTCTCCCCTTCAACAACAAAGACGCCCATTTTACTGCGCGCCTTTGATTTTTGGTTTAACTGTATAATATCTTTTACATGTTGATTAGTTGAACTAGTAATCATATATCTCCTAAATTACTTAGCCATATTGTTGCAGACATCGAACTCAAAATCTCCGATAGTCTTAGTCATTGCAAGTCCCTCATCGATATCTACATCAACGAGCTTGCCATCTCTCTCACATACAACTCTGTTAGTCTTGCCCTCGAGAAGAATATTAACAGCATATGCACCCATAAGAGTACCAGTGTAACGATCTCTAGCAGAAGGGCTTCCACCACGCTGCAAGTGACCAAGAATAGTAGCTCTGGTCTCTAAACCTGTTGCAGCCTGAATACGCTTTGCCATAGCATCTGAATCACCAACGCCCTCTGCATTGATAATGATGTGATGTTGCTTGCCCATCTTACGACCATTAATGATGTGATCAATAATCTTCTGCTCATTGTTGTCATATCTCTCAGGGAGAAGCACATCCTCTGCACCATTTGCGATACCACACCAAAGTGCAATGTATCCAGCTCTACGTCCCATAACCTCAATGATAGATACTCTCTCGTGAGAAGTAGATGTGTCACGAATCTTGTCAATAGCCTCCATAGCTGTATTAACTGCTGTATCGAATCCGATTGTGTACTCTGTGCTGGAAATATCAAGATCAATTGTACCAGGAACTCCGATTGTGTTGATTCCTCTAGCAGAAAGCTTCTGTGCTCCCTGATAAGATCCGTCACCACCGATAACAACAATACCATCAATACCATGCTTGCGACAAATCTCAGCACCCTTATCCTGACCCTCAGATGTCATAAACTCCATACATCTAGCTGTCTGTAAAACTGTACCTCCGCGCTGAATGATATCTGATACATCATGGCGGCTCATCTCAAATATATCCTCCTGAAGGAGACCTGCGTATCCTCTTCTGATACCCATAACCTTCTTGCCCTTAGCAAGAGCCTCACGAACAACTGCTCTGATTGCGGCGTTCATTCCAGGTGCGTCTCCACCACTAGTAAGTACTCCAATTGTATTGATCTCTGATGCCATTTTACCCTCCATTGTCTGGTTTTCTGTCCAACCAGCCCTATTATAAATTAGTTAGTATCCCCTCTAACCATCAACTCGTGTTGGTCACAACGCAAGTTATATTAGAATTATGCGTTTTCATCTCGCACACACAATTTGGATTTATTTTATTATCTTTTTAATAAATTTTCAATAGACTTTTGTTGAATTTTTATATTTTTTTCTGAAAAAAGTTCGCCAAGACGCTCCACTAGTTCTCTGCCAGCTGAAACTGTCATAGTACGTCCCAGATTTTTTACCGCCTTTTCCTTTCTCAAATAAATAATAACATCATCCTTGCCATCACTGTCATGAAGTGCATTCATAAGCTCTGCTTCACGTGACAAATAGCTATCTTTATCATCAAAAGCAATCCATAATTCCTTCGGCAGGCTTGCAAATGGAACTATTCTCTCGCAGATGAGCTTGGCGTCCTTTTCAAAATCCGCCTGAACTCTACCAGTAACTAAAACCTTGCTGTCCCTAACTAAAAATTCCTTGTTTGCCTCGTAGTTCCTAGGCCAAGTAATTATCTCAATTGTACCCGTGAGGTCTTCAAGAGTTATGAAGGCCATGGTCTCATTTTTGGAGGTATACTTGATTACAACGTCCGTAATCATGCCTCCTATAGTTTGTTTGCTGCCATCTGCAACAATACAGCTTTGGTTTTCTTCGTCATATATAAAATCTAATGCATTAGCTGAGGCTTGTTTTTTTAATACATCAGTATATTCTTCTAATGGATGTCCAGATACATATACACCAAGTACCTCCTTTTCATATGACAAGAGTTCCTCTTTGTTATATTCTCCTTCTCCAACTAGATTAATGTCATAAGTCTTCTTATCCTCTGTACTCATTAAGTCAAAAAGACTTATCTGTCCTTCTATATCATGTTTCTTCTCATGGGATATCTTTTCCATTATGAGGGGGGCTGTTATCATCTTTTGCTTTCTGGTTCCCTCAATCCCATCCAACGCACCGGATTTTACAAGACCCTCTATTGCTCGTCTATTTACTTCTTTTCCGTTGAGTCTTTTTATAAAATCACCAAGACTAAAGAACGCACCCTTAAGATTTCTTTCATTTATGATTGCCTCAACAGCAGGTGTTCCCAGTCCTTTTACAGCATTCATACCATACCTGATAGCATTCTTACCATCCGATGTGTTTGCAACTGAGAAATCTCCATATCCTTCATTTACATCAGGTGGAAGAATCTCTATACCCATAGACCTACATACCTGTATATAAGCAGCAACCTTAGCTGTATTGTCTTTAACTGACGTCATAAGAGCTGCCATAAACTCTGTAGGATAATAATGCTTGAGATACGCGGTCTGATAAGAAACCACTGCATAAGCCGCTGCATGAGATTTATTAAAAGCATACTTTGCAAAGTCTATCATTCGGTCATAAATATGATCCGCCACCTTTTCTGGTATGCCCTTTTTTATACAGCCCTCTATGCCCTCTTTTTCGTTTCCATGCACAAAATTAACACGTCCCTCTTCCATGACATGTAACTTTTTCTTGGACATAGCTCGTCTGAGGTTATCACTCTGTCCCAGTGTATATCCAGCCAAGTCACGAACAATCTGCATAACCTGCTCCTGATATACAATACATCCATAAGTCGGTTCTAGTATAGGCTCCAATTCAGGACAGTCATATTTAATTCCTTCTATATTGTTTTTTCCAGAAATATACTCTGGGATAAAGTCCATAGGACCGGGTCTGTATAGACTAATTCCAGCAATTACGTCCTCCAAATTACCTGGTGCTAATTCCTTCATGAATGAGCGCATACCTGCTGACTCTAGCTGAAACACTCCTTCACAATGACCAGTTGACAGAGCCGCAAACACAGCCTTATCGTCGTAATCTATATGATCTATATCTATTAATTCACCAGTTTTTCTCTCTATTAGCTTGAGACAATCATTGATTACAGTGAGAGTTCTAAGCCCCAAAAAGTCCATCTTGAGTAGTCCCAGTTCCTCTATTGTAGTCATAGTATACTGGGTTGTTATCATTCCATCAGAGCCTCTTCCAAGCGGAACATATTCCTCCATAGGAAGTCTACTAATAACTACTCCAGCGGCATGAACAGAGGTATGTCTAGGAAGTCCCTCTAACTGTCTTGATATATCAATAAGCTGCCTAATATCAGCATTATTTTCATACTTTTCTCTTAACTCGGGGTTCTTTTCTAATGCCTTATCTATCGTAATTCCAAGCTCCTGTGGAACGCTCTTGGATATATTGTCACAAAGCGCATAAGGCAAATCCATTGCTCGTCCCACGTCCTTGATTACACCTCTTGCAGCCAACGTACCAAAGGTGACAATCTGTGTAACACAGTCTTTGCCATATTTTTTTATAACATAATCTATTACTTCCTGACGTCTCTCATAGCAAAAATCCACGTCTATATCTGGCATGGATACACGCTCAGGATTAAGGAATCTCTCAAAGAGAAGACTGTATCTAATAGGATCTATATTGGTGATTCCTGTGGTATATGAAACTAATGACCCCGCCGCACTTCCTCGACCAGGTCCTACTGGGATGCCGTGCTCTCTTGCATAGTTGATATAATCCCAAACTATCAAAAAATACTCGACATAACCCATTTTCTCAATAACTGATAATTCATAATCGAGTTTTTCTTTGAGTTCAGGCGCATTTTCTCCATATCTCTTCTCTAATCCGTCGTAGCAGAGCTTTCTAAGATATGTCTTGGTTGTGTATCCTTCTGGAACAATAAACTCGGGGAGCTTGGTATTGCCAAATTCGATTTCAACATTACATCTGTCAGCTATTTTTTGAGTGTTCTCTATTGCCTGTAATGCGTAGGGAAAGAGTTTTCTCATCTCCTCTTCACTCTTGACATAATACTGACCACCATCGTATCGCATTCTCTTTTCATCCGATACTTTGGCACCTGTCTGTATGCATAGGAGCACATCATGAGCCTCAGCATCAGAAGCTAGTGTATAATGACAATCGTTGGTAGCTATGAGCTCTATCCCTGTCTCTTGACTCATCCTGATTAGTGCAGTATTAACTCTCTGCTGTGCAGGAATCCCATGGTCCTGGAGTTCAAGAAAAAAATTGCCCTTGCCAAATATATTTTCAAGCCTAAGTGCCGCTGCCTTAGCTTCGTTATAATCATCTCTTACTATTGCCTTGGCAACCTCTCCTGCTAGGCAAGCCGACGATGCTATTATGCCCTCGTGAAACTGCTCGAGAACCTCATAATCAACCCTGGGCTTGTAATAGAAGCCTTCTGTAAATCCTCTCGAGACAATCTTACATAGATTCTGATAGCCTAAATCATTTTCTGCAAGCAAAATTAGATGGCGATATCTATCCTCGCCATCTGATTTTTCTCTGTCAAATCTGGAACCTGGTGCAACATATACTTCGCAGCCAAGAATAGGCTTAATACCTTCCGCCTTGGCTGTTTTGTAAAAGTCTATACATCCGTACATGGCACCATGGTCTGTAATTGCCGCGGCGTTCATACCCAGTTCTTTGACTCTTGCTATGTAGTTTTTGATTTTGTTTGAGCCATCAAGGAGTGAATACTCCGTATGGGTGTGAAGGTGTACAAAGGGCATGTTGAATCCTCTTATTTATTTTTATTGTATATGCATTTTGATACAACTTATTTTACACTGACGCTACCACATGATGCACTATGGGGCGCGCTGGCTTTCAAACAGCTTTCACGCTGTCCAACCTTCGGACACGCGCATTTATGTTACGTAGCG
>JAZRXQ010000011.1:0-4866 GCA_045600305.1 Lachnospiraceae bacterium | reverse complement strand
AGAAAATATAATCAGGCGCTGGGATATGCTTATGATGGAAGCCTGGATATGGCCAAGATTCAGCTTAAAAAATGCGTTGCAACCAATTCCAGTCATGTTAAGGCATACCAGCTCATTGCGCTTTTGGAGATAATGACAGGTGTTCCTGATGCGGCTGTCAGGTATTTAAAAAAGGCTAATGCAATTGATAAAAATAATCCAATCAGTCAGAAATACATGCATGTGGCTGAGCAGATGATAGCGGAAATGGATGATAGGCCTACTCCTTCGTCTACCAAATATCAGAGTGGTAATGAGACGATTATTCAGCCTAAAAACAGACTTACTTCTAATGTTGTTTCAATAGTTATTAATGTGGTTGTAGGTATAGTAATTGGTGCTGCAGTTGCCAGCTTTTTAATTATTCCGGGAATCAGACGTAATGCTATTTCCGAGGCAAATGCAACTGTTGATGTAGCTAATGAAACTATATCTGACAAGAATCAGCAGATTAGGATGCTTGAGGATGAGAATACGACGCTAAAGAATGAGAGTATGGAAGGTAAGAGTGAGATAAACAAGCTGGAAAAGTCAAACCAGGCGGAGAGTTTACTTGCTCAGGCATACCATCTTTATTATCTTGGAGAGGTTGCATCTACCATGGACGCAATTAATTCAGTAGAGTATGACCTTTTATCTGAAGACAGCAAAGAGTCTTATACAGACATGAAGGCAATTTTATCAGGCAGATTTATGGAAGAAACATATGCTGCAGGTTTGGCTGCATATGATTCGAACAATATGGATACAGCAATAAAGCAGCTTCTTAGAATTGTTACAGCAGATGAAAAATACGATACGGGAAATGCTATGTATATGCTTGCTCAGGCATATAGGAAGCAGGAGAATATGACAGATGCCATTGAGTGTTACAAGAGAGTTGTGGAGCTCTTCCCGGATTCTTCACTGGCAACTAATGCGAATATTTATATAGAACAGTTTGGTTAATTGTAATATGAAAAATTTATTATCTGGTTTAATTTTATATGCACCCAGACAAGGTAGTATTTTATATGATATGGGTGACCTCTGTGAGCTCGCCAAGGAGGATGCTATTGCAGCGAGAACCATGGCTAATGAGCTTGTTAAGAGGATTTTGATTACAGCTACTGATTATGGTTTCGATGGCAATCTTTGGCAGAATTATCTCACCTATGTTCTTATACCAGATGAGAATCCCTTTTCTCTTACTTGTGAGAAAAATGGGGACAGAGAAGGTGCCAGCGTTAACCACTTTGCACTTGGAGATTTTAGGATTTTCAGAGAATTATTTTTCTATGATTTTTCTGAGATAGAAAAGACTCTGGGGATTGATTCTTTTTCTGTGCTGACTGATTATAAGGCTATTGAAAAGCCTGAGCTCATGTACAACAAAAATGTGTCAAAGAAGGTGCAGGACCTGAGCCGCAAATTATCTGCTACTGCTGATGAGAGAGATTTTTTCAGGGAAGTTACCTCGTTTTATAAGGACTGGGGAGTTGGCATGTTTGGTCTTAATAAGGCCTTTCGTATTGCATCTGCTTCAGAGAGAACAATCGAGTTTAAGCCCGTTAATAATATGGAACAGGTGAAGCTTTCGGATTTGATTGGCTATGAGATACAAAAGAAGAAGCTTGTAGATAATACTGAGGCGTTTGTAGAGGGCAGACAGGCAAATAACGTTTTGCTATTTGGTGACAGTGGAACAGGAAAGTCTACCAGCATCAAGGCTATTGTCAATGAGTATTATGATAGAGGTCTTCGCATGATAGAGATTTATAAGCATCAGTTTTCTGATCTCTCTAATGTGATTGCGGCTATTAAGAACAGGAATTACAGATTTATTATATACATGGATGATTTGAGCTTTGAGGAGTTTGAGATTGAATACAAGTTCTTAAAGGCTGTTATTGAAGGTGGCGTCGAGACTAAGCCTGAAAACATTTTGATTTATGCTACATCTAATCGTCGCCATCTTATCAAAGAAACTTGGTCAGACAGAAATGATGTTAAGGTTGATAATGGTATGCACAAATCTGATACCATGGAGGAAAAGCTGTCTCTAGTTCACAGGTTTGGTGTTACTATTAATTATTCTAAGCCTAGTCAGAAGGAATATTTTGAAATCGCTGTTGAGCTTTGCAGGAGACTTGGCGTAGCTGCTAGCGATGAGGAGATAAAAGCAGAGGCTAATAAGTGGGAGCTTTCTCACGGGGGTATCTCTGGACGAACTGCAGAGCAGTTTGCGAAGTATATGGCTGGAAGTAGATAAATTTATCCATTTAGGGCATTCTTTTACGAATGTCCTTTTTTCGTATTGAAGTCGAATAGTATATGTGATAGAAGACATAGTAGATTAGCTTATTGACGCAACCAATCAGATGAAGTAGGTGTAGATGTCCCTGCTCAGACAGGTCGTCAGCTTCGACCACGCTCGGAAATCAACTATTACGTTTTTTAGTAAGGCTGTGTCCTCGGGTCTCGCTGCGAAACTCGCATTGACACCTACACCTACTTCACCTAACGGTTGCTGATACATGCAACGCCATACTGTATTATGTAGTAGCGTTAGAAAAGAAGGAGATTACTTACATGGTAGAAAATTTTTCACTAGGAATTGAGCTTGGCTCAACAAGAATTAAGGCAATACTTATTAACGAGAAGTGCGAGCCTGTGGCAAGTGGTTCGTATGGATGGGAAAATCAGCTTAAGGATGGATATTGGACATATGCGCTTGAGGATGTTTGGAAGGGAATACAGAGTGCATACGCAGAATTAGCCACTGATGTTGAGAGCAAGTTTGGAGAGAAGATAACCACTCTAAAGGCTATTGGCTTTTCTGCTATGATGCATGGATATTTGGCATTCGATTCTTCTGATAATTTACTTGTTCCTTTTAGAACCTGGAGAAATACCACTACGGGAGAAGCTGCGGCAGAGCTTTCAAAGGAACTTAATTTCAACATGCCTCAGAGATGGAGCGTTTCTCATCTTTATCAGGCAATTTTATCAAAAGAAGAGCATGTGCCTAATATAGATTATGTACTTACATTAGCTGGATATGTTCATTACAAGCTCATTGGTGTCAAGGCAGCAGGAGTAGGAGAGGCATCAGGAATGTTCCCTATTGATTCTTCTACAAATGACTATGATGCAGCAATGGAGAAGAGATTTGATGAGATGACTGCGGCAAAGGGCTTTGGTAAAAAGCTACGTGAGGTTTTCCCCAAGGTATTAATAGCAGGAGAAGCTGCGGGCAATCTTACTGCAGAGGGAGCTAAGCTACTCGATCCCACAGGTACACTTCAGGCTGGTATTCCTCTCGCTCCTTGTGAGGGAGATGCAGGAACTGGAATGGTAGCCACTAATTCAGTTGCTGTTAGAACGGGAAATGTGTCAGCCGGAACATCAATCTTTGCTATGGTTGTATTAGAGAATAAGCTTAAAAATGTCCATGAGGAGTTAGATATGGTTACAACCCCTGATGGTAAAGCCGTTGCGATGGTTCACTGCAATAACTGTACCTCTGACCTCAATGCCTGGGTTGGTCTCATTGGCGAGTCATTAAAGGAGTTTGGTTGTGAGGTATCAGCTGATGAGTTATACACCAAGCTTTTCATGAAAGCACTTGATGGAGCCAAGGATGGTGGAGGAATAATTTCATACAATTATTTTTCTGGAGAGCCTGTTACAGGATTTAATGAGGGTCGTCCAATTATCATGAGAAAACCTGATGCAGGACTTAAGCTTGCTGATTTTATGAGAGTCAATTTATACAGCTGTCTTACAACTCTAAAGGTTGGCTGTGATATTCTTTTCAAGGAGGAGCAGGTTCCCTGTGACTTACTCTATGGACATGGTGGATTCTTTAAGACCAAGGGTGTAGGTCAGGGGCTTCTTGCAGCAGCACTTAATTCCAATGTAGCAGTTATGGAGACTGCAGGAGAAGGTGGTGCTTGGGGAATGGCAGTATTAGCCAGCTATCTGGTTAATAAAGCAGCTGACGAGACCCTTCCTGAGTACCTTAACAATAAGGTATTTGCAGGAATGAAGGCTGAGACAGTAGAGCCTAATGCAGATGATGTCAAGGGCTTTGATGATTTCACAGATTCATATAAGAGAGCATTCCCTGTTATGAAGGCTGCAGTTGAGAATTTCTAGTTTAATATGAGATAGTTGATTATATCCCTCTGTAAAGCAGCTTTGCAGAGGGATTTTTGCAAAATAAAAACCCGCAGGCTTGCCTACGGGTTTAACTGGGCCAGCGGGATTCGAACCCACGAGTGCGAGGATCAAAACCTCGTGCCTTACCGCTTGGCGATGGCCCAATAGTTATCATAAGAGCGCAAATGTAGTTTGCTCCTTTAAGAAGGAAACTCCTTAAAAAAATACCGCATACTGCGATGCAATATGCGTTGCGGGTGGATAGTGGGATACGAACCCCCGACCACCAGAACCACAATCTGGCGCGCTAACCAACTGTGCTATACCCACCACAATCCTTTTGGTAAACAAAAGAAAAGCGTGCCTGAGAGGATTCGAACCTCCGACCCACGGCTTAGAAGGCCGTTGCTCTATCCAGCTGAGCTACAGACACACGAACTGAAAAGTCCGTTTATGTTTATATCACGATTTCAAACCTAAGTCAACAAAAAAAATAAATATATTATAATTTTTCAAATAGTATATTTTTTGACAGTTACAATATGAATACACTGACGCTA
Source organism: Lachnospiraceae bacterium (assembly GCA_045600305.1). Taxonomy (GTDB): domain Bacteria; phylum Bacillota; class Clostridia; order Lachnospirales; family Lachnospiraceae; genus JAZRXQ01. The sequence continues at coordinate 124 of JAZRXQ010000011.1, read as the reverse complement.
CCACATGATGCACTATGGGGCGCACTGGCTTTCAAACAGCTTTCACGCTGTGCAACCTTCGGACACGCGCATTTATGTTACGTAGCGTCAAGTTAATGCGTCGCCCAGGTGAGCATTAATCGCA
>JAZRXQ010000010.1:0-3424 GCA_045600305.1 Lachnospiraceae bacterium | reverse complement strand
GCGAGGCTTACGTTTAGTAATTCGTTGATTTGCGAGGAGCATCTAGACGACGCAAGATGCAATAAGTTATGTCAGATTTTTTCTTGTGAGAGAGCTGTGTTGGATAATAAAATACTTGAGGCAAGTAAGGTGTACGACTCTCCTCAAAACGGCATAATCATCTACTCTGACATACTCTTAAACTACATAAAAGAAAACTACCCCGATTTGTATTGTGTTTCAACTACGACTAAGTGTATAACAGACTTTGAGGGGCTAAGAGCAGAACTTGACAGACCAGAATTTAGCTATGTAGTTCCCGATTTTAGATTGAATAAGGACTTTGATAATCTAAAGAAACTATCTGATGTCCAAAAGAATAAGGTTGAGCTTCTCTGCAACGAATGCTGCTCTATTAATTGTCAGGACAGAAAAGCCTGTTATGAGAGTGTCAGCAAGATGTCCCTTGGGATAGATGACGCTGAACACATTTGCAAGATGGTTACTGATGAGGACGGATACAGATTTTCAAAGGCTATGAAGAATCCCTCTTTTATCAGCGTAGAGGATATAGTGGATACCTATGCTCCCATGGGATTTACGCAGTTCAAGATAGAGGGCAGAAGCTTAGGCAGTGCTATGGTTTTTGAAATGCTTTTGTACTACATGGTTAAGCCCGAGTATCAGATAGCTATGAGAGAGGAAGTATACTTGAGCAATATGTTAGATTTGTGGTAGAAGAGTGATTGTGGCGAGTTTTATTGTGGAGAATGAAAATTACGTTCTGCATCAAAAAAATAGATAAAGGAAAAAAATGCAAAAAACTAATTTAACAACTCTCTGTTATATTGAACGAGATGGCAAATATCTCATGATGCACAGAGTAAAAAAAGAAAATGATGTAAACAAGGATAAATGGGTTGGTATAGGTGGACATTTTGAGGCAGACGAGACTCCTGAGGAATGCTTGCTTAGAGAGGTAAAAGAGGAAACAGGGCTTAGTCTTACCAAGTGGCGCGCCAGAGGTATAGTGACATTTATCTCAGACCAGTGGCAAACAGAATATATGCACCTATATACTGCCACAGATTTTGAAGGAGAAATAGGAGAATGTTCTGAAGGGACATTGGAGTGGATAGATAAAAAAGATGTCTATGATTTACCTATCTGGGAGGGCGACAAGCTTTTCTTTGAGCTTCTTGAAAAAACACAGAACTACTTCAGCTTGAAACTCCGATATGAGGGCGATAAGCTGGTAGAATCAAGAACGAATATTTATTGAATAATAAAAGATAATTGATAAGACATAAAAAATGACAACCACTTTCTCGTTGTGAGATGGGTGGTTGTCTTTTTCATAAAAAATATCTAATACTAACGACACTGATAGATAATCGAGGATATTTATCCTTCAAACTGTGCTAAGAGTTTCCTGATAATGGTATAGAGTTGTATAGCCTCATCGGGTTCTAGGCTTATGCATTGACCGAGCTTGGCGGGGATTTCGACAGCCTTTTCTCTAAGTGCCCTACCCTCATCTGTAATAGATACGACCAAGACACGCTCATCTTCCTTAGAACGCTCTCTTGTGACAAGTCCCTTTTTCTCAAGATTCTTGAGTAACGGCGTGAGAGTGCCTGAATCGAGAAATAGCTTCTTACCTAATTCCTTGACGCTCACCTGCTGATGCTCCCACATGACCATCATGGTGATATACTGTGTATAGGTCAGATCTATCTCATTTAAGAAAGGAGTATATTTTCTGACAATCTCCTTGGAAACAGCATACAAAGGAAAGCAAATCTGGTTATCTAATTTTAATACATCGTAATTGTTACTCATCATCATCCTCTTCTAAAGGTGACTTGTAATTTGGATCGGTCGAAGCGATAAAGCCTGCTCTAACCGCCTTGGCTAGCTGGTCTGAACATGAGGTATTTCTCCTGCCACATGTGATACCTGAGAGCTTGGATTCAATCTGATCCACAGTCCACCCTTCTAATAATAACGGAACTGTCTTTAAATTTCCATCACAACCTCCCATAAATGAAATATTTTTTATAATATCGCCATCTATGTCCATGCTAATGACCTTTGAGCAGGTGCCTTCAGTTAAATAATCGAAATGAAACATATTATAAAATCTCCTTAATCTTGTCAGCAATCTTCTTGACATTGGCTGTAGGCTCGTATCTAGCAACAATCTCACCATCTCTATTTACGAGAATCTTGGTGAAATTCCACTTGATATTGCCGTTGTTCTTGTAATCCTTGTCCATTTTCTTGACAACGGGCGAGAGAACTAATCCCATGGGACCATTAAAGCCTTCAAACTTAGTATTCTCTGTAATCCACTTGAAAAGAGGGATGGCATTCTCGCCATTTACATCAATCTTGGAATACTGAGGGAAGGTGATGCCATATCTGCCAGTGCAAAAATCATGGATTTCTTCATCACTACCAGGTGCCTGGTCTGCAAACTGGTTGCAAGGAAAATCGAGGATTTCCAAACCAGATTCATGGAGCTCATCATATATATCCTGGAGCTCTGAATACTGAGGGGTGAAGCCACAGCCTGTTGCAGTATTTACTATAAGAAGTACTTGTCCCTTGAAATCTGATAATGCTACGTCGCTTCCGTCCTGTGCCTTTACTGTAAAATCAAATGCGTTCATTGTAATATCCTCCTGAAATAAATTTTATAAAATTAAATTGCGTACTATTTAATACAATTGAATTGTATACAATCCTTTTGCTTTTGTCAACAAAAATTTTTATTTTATTTTTCCCAGCATTGTGATAGACTTCTAGAAGTCTTGGTGCACATGAAAAAGTACCACTGAAATAGAGGTAATTATGGCAAAAAAAGAAGAAAAGACGAATGTCTGTAGAGTGTTAGATAGTAAAAAGTGTAAATATGAATTCAGACGTTTTGATACGGACGAGACAAATGGTGTGGAATTAGCCAAGCTATTGGGACAGGAGCCTGGTAGAGTTTTTAAGACGCTAGTAACTGTTGGTAAGACCAAGGAACATTATGTATTTGTCATTCCTGTAGAAAACGAATTGGACTTAAAAAAAGCAGCCAAGACAGTTGGTGAAAAGAGTATAGAGATGATTCCGCAAAAGGAGCTTCTTCCACTTACTGGATACGTTCATGGCGGATGCAGCCCTATAGGAATGAAAAAATTTTTCAAGACGACAATTCACGAAACTGCGAGAGAGTTTGATACGATCTTTTTTTCGGCAGGAAAAATTGGCTGTCAGATTGAGACAAGTGTAGACGAGTTGGCCAAGGTTATACGTGTGGATTTCGCGGATATCGTAGCGGAATAATATGGACGTACCATAGATATAGCGGATAAAATTTTCGTGTATATAGAAATAGTGATAGCAAAAAGAGGTTAAAATGATAGCATTAGCAAAGGAAATAATAGAAGGAAAA
>JAZRXQ010000009.1:0-6076 GCA_045600305.1 Lachnospiraceae bacterium | reverse complement strand
TAAAGCTAAAAAGGCTGGTAAGTGCACAATCTATGTATATGCTAGAAATGGCTATGCCAAGAAAGTAAAAGTTACAGTTTAAAAAACTACTTTACAAATCAAATAGTTAGTGCTATTATGCTAAAAGTTAAGGCAAAGGCGTCTTGGAGTAATCCAGGGCGCCTTATATCTTGATAAGAGAATAAGGTATGCCTCAAAGACCGTGGGCACAGTGCTGCATCTTCGATGCTGCACCATCCCGCCTCTTCGAGCCGTGATAAAAGACAAAGACGTCATTTAACGATTGGGTTAAGTGGCGTTTTTTAATTACTGTATTAAATGCATTAATAATATAAAAGGCACGCGACACTACGTGACCCGTGCAAATAGTTAAAGGGGACTAAAACTATGAGAGAATTTAGTGTAAACAAAAAGTCAGAGGAAAAGAAAGGTCTTTATGATCCCGCATTTGAACATGACAACTGTGGTATTGGTGCAGTAGTCAGTATCAAGGGTGTAAAGACTCACCAGACCGTTTCTGATGCGCTGAGTATTGTTGAGAATCTCGAGCATAGAGCGGGTAAGGATGCTGAGGGAAAAACAGGTGATGGAGTAGGAATTATGCTCCAGATATCTCATGGATTTTTCTCAAAGGCAGCAGAGGAGCTGGGTATCAAGCTTGGCAAGGAGAGAGAGTATGCAGTAGGTATGTTCTTCTTCCCTCAGGATGAACTCAAGAGAAATGCTGCCAAGAAGATGTTTGAAATCATCGTAGAAAAAGAAGGCTTAAAATTCCTTGGCTGGAGAGAAGTACCTACCAAGGCAAAGGTACTTGGCGAGAAGGCTTTGGGCTGTATGCCTTGCATCATGCAGGCCTTTGTTGGCAAGCCTGCCAAGATAAAGAAAGGGCTTGATTTTGAAAAGAAGCTCTATGTGGCGAGAAGAGTATTTGAGCAGACCAATGAGAATACCTATGTGGTATCTCTTTCAAGTAGAACAATCGTGTATAAGGGAATGTTCTTGGTAGGACAGCTTCGTACCTTCTTTGCAGATTTACATGACGAGAACTATACATCTGCAATCGCAATCGTACATTCTCGTTTCTCTACTAATACAAATCCTAGCTGGGAGAGAGCGCATCCCAATAGATACATTGTTCACAATGGTGAGATTAATACCATCAAGGGTAATGCAGATAGAATGCTTGCTCGTGAGGAGAGCATGCACTCTGAATTCCTAGAGCAGGAGCTTTCAAAGATTACTCCTGTAATCAGCGCATCAGGCTCAGACTCAGCTATGCTTGATAATGCATTAGAGTTTATGGTGATGAATGGACTTCCTCTTCCTCTTGCAGTTATGCTCATGATTCCCGAGCCCTGGGCTAATAACGGTGCCATGAGTCAGGAGAGAAAGGATTTCTACCAGTACTACTCAACCATGATGGAGCCTTGGGATGGACCCGCTTCAATCCTTTTCTCAGATGGAGATTTAATGGGTGCAGTCCTTGATAGAAATGGACTCCGTCCTAGTAGATATTATGTTACAAATGATGATTATCTCATCTTATCTTCAGAGGTAGGAGTACTTCCTATAGATGAGAGCAGAATCGTAAAGAAGGATAGACTTCGTCCTGGAAAGATGCTTCTTGTAGACACAGTTGCAGGACGTCTTATTGATGACGAAGAGCTCAAGGGTGAGTATGCATCAAGTCAGCCTTACGGTGAGTGGCTTGATAAGAATCTCATCAACTTAAATGAGCTTAAGATACCTAACAAGAAGGTACCTGTTTCTACAAAAGAGGAGAGAGCTAAGCTCCAAAAGTCTTTTGGATATTCATACGAGGATTTGACCAGCTCAATTCTTCCTATGGCACTTAACGGAGTCGAGGGAATTGCAGCAATGGGTATAGATACACCACTAGCAGTTCTCTCAAATGAGCATCAGCCGCTTTTCAATTATTTCAAGCAGCTCTTTGCTCAGGTTACCAATCCTCCTATAGATTCAATTCGTGAGAAGATTGTAACTGCTACAACAATTTATCTCGGTAGCAGCGGTAACGTGTTAGAGGAGAAGGAAGAAAACTGCAAGATGCTTCGCATCAATAATCCTATCCTCACAAATACAGATTTATTAAAGATTAAAAATATGAATGTAGAGGGATTTAAGGTTGAGACTATTCCCCTTACATATTACAAGAACACTTCACTTGAAAAGGCCATTGAGCATCTTTTCGTAGAGGCTGACAGAGCGTATAGAGAGGGAGCTAATATCCTCATTCTCTCAGATAGAGGTGTAGATGAGCATCATGTAGCAATACCTTCACTTCTTGCGGTATCAGCTATGCAGCAGCATCTGGTACAGACCAAGAAGCGTACATCTCTCTCAGTAGTACTTGAGAGTGGTGAGCCTAGAGAGGTACATCATTTTGCTACACTTTTAGGATATGGTGCATCAGCAATCAATCCTTATCTCGCACAGGAGAGTATTCAGGAGCTCATCGATATGGGCATGCTTGAGAAGGATTATTATGCAGCAGTTGATGCTTACAACGAGGCAGTAATCGGTGGAATTATCAAGATTGCCTCTAAGATGGGTATTTCTACAATTCAGTCATATCAGGGAGCCAAGATTTTTGAGGCACTTGGTATCGACTCATCTGTAGTAGATAAATATTTCAAGGGAACAGTATCGAGAATCGGCGGAGTATCGCTATTAGATATCCAGAAAAATGTGGAGGATGCTCACAATAAGGCTTTTGATCCACTTGAGCTTAGTACAGATGATACTCTCGACAGTACTGGTGCCCACAAGATGCGTTCAGGAAAAGAGGATCACCTTTATAATCCTGAGACAATTCATCTCCTTCAGTTGGCTACAAAGACAGGTGACTACAAGATTTTCAAGGAGTACACCGCAGCAGTCAACAAAGAGGATTCAATTAGAAACTTAAGAGGACTTTTAGAGTTCAAGGCTCCTAAAAAGAGCATCTCTATAGACCAGGTTGAGTCTGTAGAGGATATTGTTAAGCGTTTCAAGACAGGTGCTATGAGCTACGGTTCTATCTCTAAGGAAGCGCATGAGACTCTTGCTATTGCCATGAACATGCTTCACGGAAAGTCAAATTCCGGCGAGGGTGGTGAGGAAGATGAGAGACTCACAATTGGTAAAGATGGATTAAACAGATGCTCTGCTATCAAGCAGGTTGCATCAGGTAGATTTGGTGTAACAAGCAAATATCTTGTTAGTGCCAATGAGATTCAGATTAAGATGGCACAGGGTGCTAAGCCTGGAGAGGGAGGACATCTCCCTGGCAAGAAGGTATATCCTTGGATTGCAAAGACCAGACTTTCAACTCCTGGTGTATCACTTATTTCGCCTCCTCCTCATCACGATATTTATTCAATCGAGGATTTGGCACAGTTAATCTATGATCTTAAGAATGCTAATAAGCAGGCTAGAATATCAGTTAAGCTGGTATCTGAGGCGGGTGTTGGTACAGTTGCCAGCGGTGTTGCAAAGGCTGGTGCGCAGGTAATTCTTATCTCTGGTTATGACGGAGGTACAGGAGCAGCACCTAAGAGCTCAATCCACAACGCAGGTATGCCTTGGGAGCTTGGACTTGCTGAGGCTCATCAGACTCTTATTGCAAATGGACTTAGAAATAAGGTCGTAATCGAGACTGATGGTAAGCTCATGAGTGGACGTGACGTTGCAATTGCAGCTATGCTCGGTGCAGAGGAGTTTGGTTTTGCTACAGCTCCCCTTGTAACAATGGGCTGTGTAATGATGAGAGTATGTAATCTCGATACCTGTCCTGTTGGTGTAGCTACTCAGAATCCCGAGCTTCGTAAGAAGTTTGCTGGAAAGCCTGAATATGTTGTTAACTTCATGAAGTTCATCGCTGAGGAACTCAGAGAAATCATGGCTGAGCTTGGCGTCAAGACTCTTGATGAGTTAGTTGGTAGAAGTGATCTACTCAAGCTTAAGGAGATTGCCGGAACAGAGAAGTTTGGAAAAATCAATATGTCAGCAATCATTGACAATCCTTATATCAAGGAGGCTGGCAAGATTGTATATGATAAGAAGAATCCTTTTGATTTCGAGCTTGAAAAGACAGTAGATGAGAAGATTCTCATCAAGAAGCTCATGCCTTCTATAGAGAAGAAGGTTGGTGGTGAGGTAGAGGTATCCGTTACTAATACCGACCGTTCACTGGGTACGCTTTTAGGTGCAGAGCTTACAAGACATTTTTCAGATACATTGGAGCAGGATACTTACAAGGTTAAGTGTACTGGAGCAGGTGGACAGAGCTTTGGTGCATTTATTCCCAAGGGTCTTACTATGGAGCTTGAGGGCGACAGTAATGACTATTTTGGTAAGGGACTCTCAGGTGGTAAGCTAGTGGTTTACCCTCCTAAGTCAGCAACCTACAAAGAGGATGAAAATATCATCATCGGTAACGTAGCACTCTACGGAGCAACTAGCGGAGAGGCTTATATCTGTGGTGTTGCTGGTGAGAGATTTGCAGTTCGTAACTCTGGAGCAACCGCTGTAGTAGAGGGCTGTGGAGACCATGGCTGTGAGTATATGACAGGTGGTCGTGCAGTAGTAATCGGACAGACAGGCAAGAACTTTGCTGCTGGTATGAGTGGTGGTATCGCTTATGTACTTGACGAGGATGCTTCACTCTATAGAAAGTTAAACAAGTCAATGGTTTCTCTTGAGCCAGTGACAGATAAATATGATGTACTTGAGCTTAAGTCTATATTGACCAAGCACGTAGAGCTCACAGGCTCTAAGAAGGGTGCAGATATAGTTGAGAATTTCTCTGAATATCTACCCAAGTTTAAGAAAATCGTTCCTCACGATTACAAGAAGATGATGATGACAATAGTTCAGATGGAAGAAAAGGGATTGTCATCAGAGGCAGCACAGATTGAAGCATTTAATGCTTTGACAGCATCAAAGTAAGGGGGGACGAGAAAATGGGTAAAGCTACAGGTTTTATTGATTATGAGAGAAAAGAGGCAAGAGCAATTGAGCCTCTAGAGAGAATTAAGAATTTTAACGAGTTTCACATTCCCCTTTCTGAAGAGGAGCAGAAGTGCCAGGGCGCTAGATGTATGGAGTGTGGAGTTCCTTTCTGCCAGGCAGGTATGACAATAAAGGGAATGACCAGTGGATGTCCCCTTAATAACCTCATCCCTGAATGGAATGATTTGGTCTACAGAGGCAATTTCGAGCAGGCCTTTAAGAGACTTAAAAAGACAAGTAATTTTCCTGAGTTTACATGTAGAGTGTGTCCTGCTCTCTGTGAGAAGGCATGTACCTGTGGACTCAATGGAGACGCTGTCTCAACCAAGGAAAATGAGATGGCAATAATAGAGTACGCTTATGCTAATGGCCTTGCTGGTGCCAAGCCTGCTTTAAATAAGACAGGCAAAAAGGTTGCTGTAATAGGTTCAGGTCCTGCTGGTCTTGCAGTTGCTGACCAGTTATCGTCAAGAGGACACAGCGTAACTGTATTTGAGAGAAATGACAGAGTTGGTGGACTCTTAAGATACGGTATTCCTAATATGAAGCTTGAGAAGCACATTATCGATAGAAAAATCGCGGTAATGGAAGAGGAAGGCGTAGAGTTTAAGACCTCTGTTGATGTAGGAAAGGATGCTAAGGCTAAAGATATCTTAAAGGATTATGACGCAGTAGTACTTAGCTGTGGAGCATCTAATCCCAGAGACATCTCTGCACCTGGCAGAGATGCCAAGGGAATTTATTTTGCAGTTGATTTCCTTACCTCTACAACAAAGGCATTACTTGATAATGGATTAAAGGATGGTACATATATTTCTGCCAAGGACAAGGATGTAATTGTAATTGGTGGTGGTGATACTGGTAATGACTGTGTAGGTACTTGTGTACGTCATGGTGCCAAGTCAGTTACACAGCTTGAGATGATGCCCAAGGCTCCAGACGTTAGAGCAGAGAGCAATCCTTGGCCTCAGTGGCCCTTAGTTTGCAAGACAGACTATGGTCAGGAGGAGGCAATCGCTGTATTTGGACATGATCCTAGAATCTATACAACTACTGTTAAAGA
>JAZRXQ010000008.1:0-9469 GCA_045600305.1 Lachnospiraceae bacterium | reverse complement strand
GTTGCAAAATGTTGTATACTGTTATTCATGAAAGCACCTTCCTCCTTTGGGTTGAGTTTCGTCACTCAAAATCCTAACATAGGTTGTCGGTGCTTTCTATTTTTCTTTATTAAATTTCCTACAAAAATTTTACCCTAGCTGTTATAATTCATTAACTCCCACAGAGGAATTGCGAGGATTCTTCTATTAATCTTATAAAAATGCGAATCTTACCGCAGATTTTACTTTTATTTTTTATGGGTATAATCTCGGTACTTTTCCCTGGACCAATCAATTACATACTGATAGTACTATTCTTGGCATACCTATTGTATACCTTGCTTTTAGAGCGTCTCTTTTTAGAGTTCTTTGTTCGCTTAGGTGTACTAATAATAGCATGTCTCTTAGGTGGTGTTCTTGCGCTTTTTTCTATTAATTCGTACGAAAAGAAAATTTTCTCCTACATTGACCGCGATACTACTACATTTACAGGTACGCTTATGTCTAAGGAGATTAAAAACAACAGGCTTTCCCTTGTAGTAGCAGGAACTGAAACGAATGGTGACATTTTAGTTTATAGCGATGATTTATCACTTGAGAATGAGCTTAGTATTCACTCAACACTTCGCGTAGCTGGAAAGCTGTCTCTTTTTTCCGAGGCGAGAAATCCCGGAGAATTTGATAGTAAAAAATACTACATGAGTCGTGGCATTTTATTTAGTGTTTTTTCTACAACTGTAGAAAAAATTAAAGACCCTTATATTCCCCTTGGCGAGTATTTTTACCAGCTAAAGAACAAGCTAACTGCCATTATAAAGGATAACCTGGAAAAGGAAGAAGCAGCCATCTTATCTTCTATTGTTGCAGGTGACAAAACTGACCTAACCATTGAGCTTAAGGATATATTTAAAAGTGGCGGAATTAGTCATATTTTATGCGTATCCGGAATGCACATTTCGTTGCTTGGGAGCATAATTCTATGGCTACTTAACAGGCTAAAAATCAACAAACACGTTGCACTAATTTTCGCATGTATTTTAACAACCCTTTATAGCATGTTATGCGGCATGAGCATATCTACTACAAGAGCTCTTATTACCTTTTTTATACAGGCACTTGCTTTTTTCTTAAAGCGTCAATACGATAGACTCGGAACGCTTTCTGTCATTATGCTTTTTATGCTGTTTTTTAATCCCTTACTTTGCTACAATTCAGGATTTATTTTTTCCTTTTGGTCTGTTTTTTCGTTTAGCATTATCGCGGAGACCTCTGGGAAGAACAGATTATATACAGCCCTTCTTTTACAGATGTTTTCTATGCCGATTGTCGCGCTTTATTACTACGAGATTCCGGTACTATCATTTGCTGTCAACCTACTGTTGCTCCCTTACTTAGGAGCAGTACTTATTCTTGGACTAGCTGGTTCATTTATCGGTTTAATACTACCTTCAATAGCAACACCTATTCTCTTTCCATGCCATATTATATTAAAGGCATACGTTTTCGTTTGCGAAAAAATAGATGCTCTACCTATGTCCAATATCATCACAGGCTACCCTTCATATATCAAGCTTTTAGTTTATTTTGTGATTTTATTCTTTTTTATCTGGCTTGTTAAAATCAAGCCCAAATTCAGTTTTCCTTTAATCACCACGGGCTTCATATCACTTATATTGCTTTTATCCTTTAACTTACCTAGGGAAAGCTTTATAACATTTTTGGATGTCGGTCAGGGTGACGGAATATTTATAAATGATTCTGCTGGGACGACCTATTTTATTGATGGGGGCAGCTCTTCCAAAAATAAAATTGGCTACTACACCCTTGAACCCTTTCTCAAATATAATGGCATTAAAGAAATAGATTACTGGGTCGTTACCCATGCTGATAATGACCATGTAAATGGACTTATTGAGCTTTTAGAAAATCAGTTTCCAATAAAAAATATATTAATCTCTATGAATTCACCTGCGTCAGATAACCTTAAAAGCATTCTGTCTCTTTCGCAGAAAAACAATATTTCAGTCATCACAGCAAAGACTGGAGATGTATTAGAGCCAAATCCCTACGGTGCTTCATTACACGTGATGTGGCCAAATACCTCTGAGATAACAAGTGATATCAATGCCTCATCACTTACATTTTTGTTTTGTGACACCGACTTTACTGGTATTTTTACAGGCGATATATCCTCAGAAGAGGAGAAAAAAATAGTGTCTTATATTAATCAATACAAGACACTAAATATTAATCTATTAAAGATTGCTCACCACGGCTCAAAATACTCAAGCTGTGATGAATTTTTGTCGACTCTTTCTCCTCAAACCGCTGTAATTTCATGTGGTATTAATAATAGGTATAACCATCCCCACGAGGAAACTCTTTCAAGAATAGCTGCCAATAGCTGTGAGCTATTTAGAACCGATTATTGTGGTGCAATTACTGTCACATACAAAAACACAGGCTATACTACTCATTCGTTCCTGCAACAGAATCCTCCACAATAACCTCTGGAATAAGAGCTGCTTTTTTTATCATACTTCCATCAAATTCATAAGTACTTGCTAGTGACATTTTCTCTCGATAAACTCCAGATGTATCTCCATTTATGGAAATCTGAACCTTATCTATATGAGAAAGCCCTGCCAGAGAATTCACTATTGAATAGATTACAGTTTCTTCTTTTACATCATAGTTTTGATTCTTGAAAGCATCATTAAAGCTCACATAACACACTCTGTCTGCTACCGAAATATTAACTAACGCTGTTCCCTCAGGAAGTGATTCTTCTGCGTTAGCTGATACAGGTCCTTTTATAAGTCTTTCAACTACTAGCTTTTCAATAGATGTATTTGAAGAGTAATGTACTGTCTGTGTCTCTGCAACTAGACCATCGCCAGCATAATTTGAAAAATAAAGAGTAATCTTAGCACTCTGGATAGAATCAATCTGCTCCCCTGGATTCTCCACAAAGCTTTCAAGAGTCATAGCACCAACCATATAACCCTTGGCATCACAAAGAGCTTTACCATCGACATAGATAAATATCGAATCCACCTTATCGAGCTGTGTTAGTGTCTGCACCAGTGCCAACCTACATAAAATTTCTCTAACAGAATCTACATCTGTATATCCGCTATCCATGTATATATCAAGTCTGCCCGAAGCGTCTAATTCAACTGAATCTATTCCAACCCCGTCTGGAATTGCTTTTATTAGTTCAAGGTCACCGGTCTCACTACTCATAACATCTAAAATTTCATTTACACAGGATAGACTATCATCAAGGGGCGAAGAAAGCTCATACGGCTTCTTCACTGTTTTGGTCATATCTCTGTTTAGGTAGCTCACCATAAAGCCTGTATCGACCGTCTCATCATTACTAAAAAAGTTGCAGCCCGTTGCAGACAAAGAAAAAACAATTAGGCATAGCACAGGCAAGAATATTTTTTTTAATTTTTCCATTACTCTACACCACCCCTATATAGTTTAATGGTATACGGACGGTAAATGTTGTTCCATCTCCCTCACTTGAAGAAACCTTGATTTCTCCTCTATGAAGTAGAATTACACTTTTTGTAATTGCAAGACCCAATCCTGTTCCACCTATTTCTCTACTGTGAGATTTATCAACTCTATAAAACCTTTCAAAAATATGCTCCAATGACTCTTCAGGCATACCCATACCATTATCCTCAACATTGATATACATATACCTATGGTCAGCATTCAAGGACACATGCACCCAACCATTTTCCTTATCGTTATACTTAACCGCATTCTCTATAAGATTAGATAATGCCAACCCTAGCTTTATCTCGTCTACCTTGGCAATTACAGGTCTAAAGCTCTCCATAACGAGTTCTACTCCAGCTTGATTTGCAATTGGAGTAATACGCTTCATAATCGTCTCAAGGAGTTCATTGACATTTATTTGTGATATGTGTAGTCGCTCATCTGAGGAACGATCCATCTTAACGAGCTCTAAAAGGTCCGTGATAATCTTATTCTCTCTATCTATCTCTGAGGCAATATCCGTCATAAAATCCTGATAGAGCTCAGCAGGTACATTTTCCTGCCCTAAAAGTGAATCAGCCAAGACCTTCATTGACGTAAGAGGTGTTTTTAGCTCATGAGACACGTTTGATACAAATTCAGTTCTCGAATCATCTAAAACCTTCATTCTCTTAGTGAGCATATTCACATGCTCAGATATCTCCTCGGTCTCTGTGTATACAGGAGAATGTATCTCATCATTTGTATAACCTGCTCTGATATCATCTATTGAACGCGAAAGCTTCTTAAATGGTCTAGAGCAGAGATATGAAATAATAATAGCAAGGCCAAGACCTACTAATCCAATAATAATGAGAACAACTCTGGCTGTATCAGTCAGAGAATTTCTCATGTCATTTGCCGCATCCATTGACACACTTATCAGTAGTACTCCCAGGATTTCTCCACCCTCATTTTCGCGAATCGGAACTGCTACCTCTATATATCTACCACCTGCATCTATCTTGGTTAGCTCTTCACCAGAAAAAGATTTTGCAACCTCATCAGAGATTATGATTTTTTTAGTATCCAGATCAAATGTATCCCTTATAATGTGAAAGGTCGAATCAACCACCAGTATCCTACCATCATATACATTTGATATAAGTTCAAATTTGGAATTGATAGAATCTAGGGATACGTCTTTTATGTATCCCGCACTGATTATCTGGTCAGCTAAAATCTTTGCTTGGCTTAAAATGTCACTGGTTCTATTTTGAATTGCTTTTTCAGTATATGTTCTAACCAAAAACCCCTCCATAGCCATGGGGGGGATGACAAGAAACGCTATAATTATTAAAATTAATCTAAACTGAAGACTCTTAAAAAAGCCCTTTACGACTCCCTTTTTCTTCATCACTTACCTCAGTCATAAAATCTTATGACTATCCTCTAAAATAGTAGCCTACTCCCCATTTAGTCTGAACATACTCTGGGTCGCTAGGATTGGGTTCCAATTTCTCGCGAAGTCTTCTAACATGAACATCAACAGTTCTCACATCGCCAGGATAATCGTCACCCCAAATAAGACTAAGCAGCTTTTCTCTTGTGAAAACCTTGTTAGTATTTTTTATCAATAGCTCTAACAAGTCAAATTCCTTGGAGGTAAGATTTACCTCAAATCCATCTCTGTAGAGACTACGACTGTCTATATCCAGAGTAAGATTTCTGCTCTTTATTGTGCTCGGAGAATCTTCCTTTTTTTCGGTCGCTGCAGGCGTAATACGTCTCATAATTGCTTTTATTCTTGCTTTTACCTCAAGAATATTAAAAGGCTTTGTGATATAATCATCTGCACCATATTCAAGCCCTAATATTTTATCCATATCGTCACCCTTAGCGGTAAGCATGACTATTGGAACATTTGAAAACTCTCTTATTCTCTGGCACACCTCAAAGCCGTCCATCTTTGGAAGCATTAAATCAAGAAGTATCATATCAAAGCCACCTGCAGTTGCTTTTTCAAGTGCCTCTTCCCCATCATAGGCGCAATCAACTTCCATGCCATCTTGCTCAAGTGAAAATTTAATTCCCTTAACTATGAGCTTTTCATCATCAACAACTAATACTCTTTTAGGCATAACCCTCTCCTACTTTACTGTTATCTCATTTTCAAGCTTAGCGAATATCCCGTCTCCAATACCACTAACCTTTTTTATTTCTTCTTTTGTGGCGAAAGCCCCATTTTCGTCTCTATATCTGACAATAGCACCGGCTAGCTTTGGACCAACCCCATTAAGCCTTTGAAGCTCGTTACTATCAGCAGTATTGATATTAATTAGACCCTGACTATTTGCGTTTGAAGTATTTAATTCTTCGTTATAAGCCTGGTCATTGTAAGCATACTGTTCATCTATTAGCTGTGCTTCATCCACTGTTGGGATATAAATTTTTGTGGCATCCTCTAAAAAGGAAGCCAGATTGATTGCAGTAGCCAGTGCATCTTCTCTTAGTCCGCCAGCCATATTTATGGCTTCAAATACTCTAGCACCACTTGGTAATTCATATACCCCTGGCTTATTAACTGCTCCACACATGTAGACAAAAATCCTACGTGGTTCTTCTGTTTCTGGTTCATCTGTTTCTGATTCATCTGCTTCCCTTTGAGCTATAATTTCGCTATCTTCACTTACCACAATGCTTTTTTCTTTTTGATCTTTTTTTGCACTGCAGCCTGTAAGATTTGAAATCAAATAAATCACAAGTATAACTACCCCTAGTAGAGCAATCTTAAGTATGCTTTTTATTAAGTTTTTTTTCATAGATTGTCTTCACAACAATCATAAATCAAGAATTTTATTTTTACTTTAAGCTATCTAATGTCATGCGAAGCTTTTCAATCATCTCATCTACTTCCTTCTCTGTAATAATAAGAGGAGGAACAAAACGAATCACATTACTTCCTGCGGTAATTACAATAAGGCCATTTTCAAGTGCCTTAGAGCTAACCTCAGAAACCTTGAGCGTACACTCTAAGCCCTGAATTAAACCAATGCCTCGATGAGCTGTGATACAGTCATAATCTGCTGCCACCTCATCCAGCTTCTTATACAGATACTGTCCTATTTTTTTAACATGCTCGGCAATATTCTGCTTCTCAATCATCTCAAAGACCTTGGTCACAGCAGCTCCAACGAGTGGATTACCACCATATGTAGTGCCATGATCACCTGGCTCAAGTGACCCCTTGGCCAACTTATCATTGAGAAGGAATGCTCCTACTGGCACACCACAACCAAGTGCCTTTGCAGTAGTCATAATATCAGGCTGCACGCCGTATTTTTGCCATGCAAACATGTATCCAGTCCTACACATACCACACTGGATTTCATCGAGAATAAGTGCTATATCATTCTCATCGCAAAGTGCCCTCACCTCTTTTAGGAATGACTCTTCTACTGGATATATTCCACCTTCGCCCTGTACGGTCTCGAAGATAATAGCACAGGTCTTGTCTGTAATAAGCTTTTTAACAGAATCAATATCATTATAGGTAGCAAACTTGACTCCTGGAATAAGTGCCTCAAAAGGCTCCCTATAATGAGCTGTTCCCGTAACAGAGAGTGCTCCAAGTGTCCTTCCATGGAAGGAATGCTCCATAGCAATCACTTCATGACCTGCAAATCCGTCACGCTTATACGCATATTTTTTTGCTGCCTTCAATGCTCCCTCTATTGCCTCAGCCCCAGAATTTGTAAAGAATGCCTTGGACATTCCACTTGCCTTGATAAGAGCCTCACCTGCTGATGCAATTGGAGGATTATAATAAAGATTAGATGTATGTATTAGCTTGTCAATCTGAGCCTTGATGGCATCGTTATACTCTTTGTTATTATATCCAAACGCCATTACAGCAATTCCTGCTGCAAAATCCAAATATTTGTTGCCATCTGTATCATATAGGTATGCACCTTCACCATGATCTAAAACGAGTGAATACCTATTGTATATATGGAGTAGGCTCTCCTCCGCCTTATCTATATAATTTGCTTTTTCCATATCATTTCTCCACTAAAACTATTCGTTGTCGCTAAGTATAGCTGTTCCTATACCTTCTTTTGTAAATATCTCAAGAAGAAGGCAATGTGCAATACGTCCATCCATGATGTGAACTCTCGATACACCATCATTCATCGCCTCAATGCAGTTATTGAGCTTAGGCAGCATACCTCCGCCTATATTGCCTGCACCGATTAGGTTCTTTGCCTCTGAAACTGTGAGCTCTGAAATAAGCGTATCAGGATCATTAGCATCACGTCTGACGCCCTCAATATCAGTGAGGAAAGCAAGCTTTTCTGCTTTGACTGCCTTGGCAATTGCACAAGCAGCATCATCTGCGTTGATGTTGTATGAATTGAACTCATCATCCATTCCTATAGGTCCAACTATAGGCAAATAATCCTTCTCTAATAAATCAAATAATACGCCTGGATTGACCTCTGTGATATCTCCAACAAATCCAATATCCTGCCCATCTGAATATTTCTTCTGAACCTTGAGTAATGCTCCATCCTTACCAGATATACCAATAGCCTTTACTCCGAGCTTTTCAACCATCTGGACAAGCGACTTGTTGACCTTGCCTAGAACCATCTCAGCAATCTCCATAGTAGCTGCATCTGTCACTCTAAGTCCGTTGATAAACTTAGGTTCCATACCAGCCTTTTCTACCCACTTTGATATCTCCTTACCACCGCCATGCACGATAATGGGCTTGAAGCCTACGAGCTTTAAGAGTACAGCATCCTGAATAACGCTCTCTTTTAATGCATCATCCACCATTGCGCTTCCGCCGTATTTTACGACTATAATCTTTCTATTAAATCTCTGAATGTAAGGAAGCGCCTCTACTAATATCGCTGCCTTATCGACAATTTTCTGCATATCCTTTTCCATATCTAACTCCTTATGACCTATAGTCAGCATTAATATTTACGTATTCGTGTGTGAGGTCACAGCCCCAAGCTGTTGCATTAGCCTTGCCCGCATGCATATCACATCTAACGGTAACTGCATCTTCTGATAAAATCCTTAGAGCTAAATCCTCATCAAACTGTGGTGCAACACCAGCCTCAACAACTGCAAGACTACCTGCAGCACTCTCAAAGAAAATATCTACTATATCAGGATCAAACTCTACTCCGCTATATCCAAGTGCACACATAAAACGTCCACAGTTTGCATCCTTGCCATAGATTGCAGCCTTGCAAAGACTACTTCCTACCACAGACTTCGCAAGAATAACTGCCTCGTCTTTATTTTTAGCATTTTCTATCTTTACTTCATAAAGGTGAGTCGCACCTTCTCCATCTGCAGCCATCTTTTTAGCAAGACACTCACATACTGCATGAAGTGCCTCGACAAACTTGTGGAAATTATCATCAAGCTCTGTAATCTTTTTGTTACCAGCCTGTCCATTTGCTAATACAAGAAGTGTATCGTTAGTTGATGTATCTCCATCTACTGAAACCATATTAAATGTGTCTACTACTACTGTTGAAAGTGCTGCTTGAAGTAAATCCTTGGAAATATCAAGGTCTGTTGTGACAAATCCTAGCATAGTGCACATATTGGGATGAATCATTCCTGAACCCTTACACATGGCACCTACAGTAACTGTAGTTCCATCTACATCAAATGTAACTGCGCACTCCTTAGGAACAGTATCTGTTGTCATAATAGCTCTAGCAGCAGCGTGACCTGCAGCTTCTGTTTCGGCTAACTTAGGAGCCATCATCTTGACTCCATTTTCAAGCTTTTCAATAGGAAGCTGCATACCAATAACTCCTGTTGAGCATACACATACGCTGTCAACTGGTACGTCTAACTCCTTATTTACTGCCTCTGCTGTCTTCTTGCAGTACGAAAAGCCCTCTTCGCCAGTACAGGCATTGGCGATACCCGCATTAACTACTACCGCATGAACGGGACCACT
>JAZRXQ010000007.1:0-4268 GCA_045600305.1 Lachnospiraceae bacterium | reverse complement strand
GTAACAGCAGGTCCAGCAGTACCAAATGAAATAAAATAATTCAACAAAACAAAGGAGGAAGGTACATTGGCTATTTTCATTTGTCTAGGATTGGTTATTTCTAACCGACTCTGACTGGCTGTTTCTGCCCGACTCCAACACCGGAGGGAGTTCGAATTTTCTCACGCACTAAAAATGCTATCCCTTTTACCGTGCGTGAGAAGGCGAGTGTCGTCCAGTGGACGACATGCTACGAGCCGACCGAGCCGGCAGGCGAGACTTCGAACTCTTCGAAGTCTGAGCCTGGCGGCATAAAAATAAGGACGAGGTAAATCCTCGTCCTTATTTTAATCCCGTGCGTGAGAAGATTCGAACTCCCGACACCTTGGTCCGTAGCCAAGTGCTCTATCCAGCTGAGCTACACACACGTATTGTTCTCGCGAACGTAGTGTATGATAGCACAAAGATAGTAAGTTGTCAAGGAGATTTTTCAATTCGTCCCCCTAATTGGCTGAGATGCGCTCCAAGTGGCTCATTGTTTGCCGCTTGTCGCTATCGTCATTTGCTGCGTAAATGACGATTATGATTATGGCTGTGGAGGTAATTTATCCAAGCCTACCGCAAGATCCGCATCTGTAGGAATGTAGTCTGTCATCTCTCCGTTATTAAATTTCTCATATGCAACCATATCAAAGTATCCCGTACCAGTAAGACCAAATACGATAGTCTTTTCCTCGCCGGTCTCCTTGCACTTAAGAGCCTCATCAATAGCTGTTCTAATCGCATGACTAGACTCAGGTGCAGGAAGAATTCCCTCTGTACGAGCGAACATTGTTGCAGCCTCAAATACTGCAGTCTGTTCAACTGACACTGCCTCCATAAGACCATCATCATAAAGCTGTGAAAGTACAGGGCTCATTCCATGGAATCTGAGACCGCCAGCATGAATAGGGCTAGGCATAAATCCAGAACCAAGAGTATACATCTTAGCAAGAGGACAGATCATACCTGTATCACAGAAGTCATATGCAAATTTACCTCTGGTGAAGCTAGGGCAGCTAGCAGGCTCAACAGCAATAATTCTATAATCAGCCTCTCCACGAAGCTTCTCTCCCATGAAGGGTGAAATAAGTCCACCTAAGTTTGATCCACCACCTGCACATCCGATGATAATGTCAGGCTTGATTCCATATTTATCTAATGCAACCTTGGTCTCCTCACCGATAATAGACTGATGAAGAAGTACCTGATTAAGTACTGAGCCTAGAACATATCTATATCCAGGATTCTGTGTCGCAACCTCTACTGCCTCTGAAATTGCACATCCAAGTGATCCGCCTGTACCAGGATGCTCAGCTAAAATCTTGCGACCTACCTCTGTATCCATAGAAGGAGATGCTGTAACTGATGCTCCATAAGTACGCATAACCTCGCGTCTAAAAGGCTTCTGCTCATATGAAACCTTTACCATGTAAACCTTGCAGTCAAGTCCAAGATAAGCACATGCCATTGAAAGAGCTGTACCCCACTGTCCTGCACCTGTCTCTGTAGTAACACCCTTAAGTCCCTGCTTCTTAGCATAGTATGCCTGAGCGATTGCAGAGTTAAGCTTGTGGCTACCAGATGTATTATTACCCTCAAATTTGTAATAAATCTTGGCAGGTGTATCAAGCTTTTTCTCCAAGCAGTATGCACGAACCAAAGGTGAAGGACGATACATCTTGTAAAAATCAAGTATCTCCTGAGGAATAGGAACATATGCTGTATCATTATCCAATTCCTGCTGTACTAATTCATCACAAAAAACCGCACCTAATTTCTCAGCTGTCATAGGCTGTAAGGTTCCTGGATTAACAAGGGGTGCTGGCTTATTTTTCATATGTGCACGCACATTGTACCAGTTCTTAGGCATCTCATCCTCTGTGAGATAAATCTTATAAGGTATTTCCTGACTCATAATAGTCTCCTTTCGAAATAAACTTGATTTATACTATCATACTTAATATCAATTATCAACTATCGGCTATATCCTATCGTCTATATATTTTTCATCTATATCTTTTCATAGTTTATATCTCTCATCGGGATTAAATATAGATTTTTAGAAATAGTTGCCACAGCCTAAAGTGCCTCTTCCTAGCTCAATTGCACCTATAATCCCCGGGTCTTCACCCAATTCTGGACTAACAATTAAATCGTCTATGCTATTTCTATTCGCTAATGCCTCGATATATCCACCTAGAAGCTTATGCGTTTTGTCACGAACTAAATCCAGCAATCCTGGCACATGCATAACCCCGCCCCAAAGAACTATTTTTTGCGGCGAGTAACAGAGAATATAATTCATCATAGCCTGAGCGATATAATCGCTTTCTAATTCCCAGACTTCTATCTCATCTATTAAATCAGCGGCTGGTTTTCCCCAGCGTTTTTCAATTGCCGGTCCACAAGCTAGCCCTTCGAAGCAGTTGCCATGTCTCTTACAAGTAGATACTTCTACTGCACTTGACTCTTTTAGCATCTGACCTCTAGTATTATCAACAGATATAACCGCATCCTCTAATCGGCCTCTTTCATCAATCAAAATATGACCTGCCTCAGGATGCATCATGCCATGTAAAAGTCTGCCATTGGAATATACTCCTACACCTATTCCCGTACCAATAGTTATATAAATAGCACTCTCACAAGCCTTTGCAGCACCGTGAAGCACCTCGCCTAGAATCGCACCATTGACATCTGTATCAATAACAGGCTCAATACCCAATGCCTCTCTAAATGGTGTAAGCATATCTGTATCTTCCCAACCAGCCTTGGGAGTAGAGGTAATATATCCGTACTTGGATGATTTCTTATTCAAATCCAGAGGTCCAAAGCATCCTATTCCTAGCGAATCTATCTCATATTTCTTAAAAAAATCTATCATCCTAGATATAGTCTCAGATGGCGTAGTTGTAGGAATACTCACCCGCTCAACAAGCTTCATCTTCTCGGTCATTTTATCAATACTTGCTACCGCACACACCATCTTGGTGCCGCCAGCCTCTATTCCTGCGTACATAGTCTCTCCTTGAACATTGATTGCCGATTATTTTCTTAACTCTATCTGTATATTTTGTTGCTCTGATACTACGTCCATTTTTGTATTTTGTCAAATAATAAACAGCCAGAGCCTAAGCCCTGGCTGTTGTGAAAAATTAATTTAAGTTAAGCATGAGCATCTCTAAGACGTCAATTTCGTAGTTAGCTACGTTGTATGCCTGATGAGGCTTCCCTTAGCTTCACCCATAACCTCTTCTGCCCAAGCAATAATCTCTTCTGCATACTTAATTGCTTCTGTCACATGTCTTTCTTCCAAATACAACTCATTAGGGTATCTTGCTGAGATTCCATAAGGAGTAAGTACATCCGCGTAATCATAGTACCTTTCAGGTATCATAACCATATTCTTTACTTGTTCTAGCAAAAATGATAAGTTGTGTTTTTTTTGCATCCCACCTTGTGCCCCATTTGCAACTATAACGGCCTTGATGGCTTTCTCTGCTGCTTGTTGACAATGATAACATATTATTTCTAAAGGTTTAGGGTTATATACTGAATTTAAATGTTTTGCTACACCTAAATCCGTTTTTGCTACTTCTATCCATACTGCTTCTTCATGTTCCATATAGTAGCACCCCTTTCTGAAATACTTCTTTTTCAATCGTCATTACTTTATCTTTTTTGCTATTAAAAACTGACTCGCTATTTACAATAATATCCACCGAACGTTTCTGCTTATGCCTGATTGATTTATAGGCTCTTGCAGTTAGTTCAATCATATCTTTTTCTATATCGTTTACCACTATATAAAAGTCAAAATCGCTTTCCTCTGTCTGCTTGCCCTCAACATATGATCCAAATAAATAAATACGCGCAGGAGCAAGATTCTCAATGAAACTATTCTTTAACTCGTCTATCTCGTTTATTGTTGTCTCTGACATAATACTATCTCCTTCACCATCACAGTCAGCATCTTACAAATCAACTCACGTAATTACTCTCTCTTTACCTATCCTAGTTCATTATAAAACGCTTCTTTTCAATTATCAACTAGGCTATTTCGGTTTTTTTCGGCTTAAATTTTTATTTAAATTGCACAAAATCTTTTCACAAAGTTGACACCTATATTTATATATACTTTGCACTCATCTGGTAAATCCGTCTAAATAAAACCCTCTTCTTTTTGTATTAATAAAAACCAGCCAGAGCATAAGCCCTGGCTGATGTAAAAAATTAATTTAAGTTAA
>JAZRXQ010000006.1:0-15712 GCA_045600305.1 Lachnospiraceae bacterium | reverse complement strand
GCGATGAATCCCTGCAAGTGTGGATATTACCCAGATAGAACCAAGTGCAGATGCAGTATTCCAATAATAAGTGCTTACCATTCGAGAATATCGCAGCCTATACTAGACAGAATTGATATATGTACGACAGCTAATACTATTACCTATAATGAGCTTACGACAAATGGGGAAAATGAATCGTCAGCAAGCATCAGAGAACGTGTAATCAAGGCGTGGCGGATTCAAAGGGATAGGTATAAGAAGGAAAAATTTTATTTTAATAGCGGAATACCAGTTTCAAAGCTTGATGTGTATTGCCCACTTGATAGCAAGTGTAAGAGCTATCTGGAGAAAAAATATGAAAAGCTAGAGCTCACTGCGAGAACCTATCACAAGATAATAAAGGTTGCTAGGACTATAGCAGACTTAGCGGGGGCTGAAAATATAAAAATTGAACATCTACGAGAGGCTGTTGCGTATAGAGGTCCCTCTAGAAGCTATTGGGAGGGATGATGATGGATGAAAAAGCATATGCGTACTGGCTTTCTAATGTATTAGAAATAGGCGCAGTAACACTCAGAAGACTATTTAATCATTTTAACAGTGCAAGGGCGGTATATGAGGCTCCGCCAAAGGATTTGACGGGATTATTTAAGATATCAGAGGCCAAGGCTGAAATCCTTATCGCGCATAGGAATCAGTGGAAGCTTGCCAAGGAGTGGGATGATTTTTTAGAACGTGGAATAGGCTTTGTAACAATAGGAGAAGAAAAGTATCCAAAGAGATTAAAGGATATATATGATCCACCCTATGCGCTTTTTTATATTGGAGCCTTGCCAGATGAAAAAAAACAAGCGGCAGCCGTAGTTGGAGCCAGGGAATGCACTGCCTATGGAAGTGAGGCAGCTTTTAGGATGGGGGCTAATTTTGCAAGAGCTGATATAGAGGTTATAAGTGGGTTGGCAAGAGGAGTGGATTCAAGAGCGCATGAGGGGGCACTAAGTGCAGGCGGAAAAACCTATGGTGTTTTAGGGTGTGGTGTCAACATTGTATATCCGCCAGAGAACAGTGAACTCTATAAAAGAGTGGCTTTATCAGGTGGAATTATCAGTGAATTTCCGCCTGATGCACCACCGGTTCCCAAGGGCTTTCCTATGAGGAATAGAATAATATCAGGATTATCACAGGCTGTGTATGTAGTGGAAGCAAGAGAAAAGTCGGGGTCTCTTATCACTGCTGACCTGGCTCTTGAGCAGGGAAGAGATGTCTATGCTTTGCCAGGACGAATAACAGATATACCAAGCAAAGGCTGCAATAAGCTAATACGTCAAGGTGCAGGGATTATTACTTCCGTTGATGAGGTTGCCTCTGATTTTGGAGAAAAGGATTTTTTTAGTGTCAAGCTAGATGCTCTCTCAGATGAAGAAAGAAAGGTATATGAGACTCTATCATTACACCCGAAAAGTGTAGGTGATATAATAGATGAGACAGGTATAGATGCTATTGAAATATACGAAATACTTGACGATTTGGAGGATATGGGACGCATAAAGGAGCAGTATAATAATCACTATATTATACAGTAAAAATATTTTTTCCTTGAAAAAGATAAAATCATAGTGTATATTACCTTTGTTTTTTACATTAAATATAGAAGGAATGAGTTCCCTTCGCAAGGAGAGTAAAAGTGGCAAAGTATCTTGTTATAGTGGAGTCGCCTGCAAAGGTCAAGACTATCAAGAAGTTTTTAGGTAAGAATTATGAGGTTGCGGCATCAAATGGTCATGTAAGAGACCTTCCAAAGTCGCAGCTTGGCTTTGATGAGAGCAATGATTTTGAACCTAAGTATATTACAATTAGGGGAAAAGGAGATGTGCTTAGCACACTCAGACGCGAGGTTAAAAAGGCTGACAAGGTTTACCTTGCAACGGACCCTGACCGTGAGGGAGAGGCAATAAGCTGGCATCTCAAGAAGGCATTGAAGCTCGAGGATAAGGATACGAGCCGCATTACCTTTAATGAGATTACTCAGTCAGCGGTTAAGGAATCTCTGAAGAACCCCAGGGATATAGATATGGATCTTGTCAACGCCCAGCAAGCCAGACGTATGCTTGATAGAATGGTGGGATACAGGATTAGTCCACTTTTATGGGATAAGATAAAAAGGGGATTGTCTGCAGGACGTGTGCAGTCGGTTGCCCTTCGTATGATTAATGATAGAGAGACAGAGGTCAACAATTTTGTAGGTGAGGAGTATTGGACTATTGCGGCTAACCTTTTACTAGAAGGCGCAAAAAAGCCTTTGGTAGCAGAGTTTGATGGTCTGCTAGAGGGTGGTAGCGTGCCTCTTACCAATGAGGCGGAGGCTACTGCTGTTAAGAAGGCCTTGGAAAAAGCCTGCTACAAGGTGCATGATATTAAAAAGACTAATAGAAGCAGAAAACAACCACTTCCCTATACAACTAGTACACTTCAACAGGAGGCTGCGAATAAGCTTAATTTTTCAACAGTAAAGACTATGAGAATAGCGCAGCAGCTCTATGAAGGTGTAGAGCTCAAGGGCGAAGGTACAGTAGGTATTATTACTTATTTGCGTACGGATTCGACCAGAGTATCTGAAGAGGCAGCAGCAAAGGCAAAAGATTTTATTGTAGCAGGGTTTGGAGAAGAGTATTTGGCTGCCGCTGAGAATGACAAGAAGGCACAGGGCAAGATTCAGGATGCACATGAGGCAATTCGCCCTACTGACCTGCTTAGAAGTCCTGCGATGGTCAAGGATTCACTCTCAAGAGATCAGCTCAGATTATATCAGTTGATTTATAATAGATTTTTGGCTAGTCAGATGGCACCTGCTGTATATGAAGGAATAAATGTAAAAATTGCAGCAGATAAATATATGTTCAAGGTGTCGGCGTCAAAGCTTGTTTTTCCTGGTTTTACAGCAGTTTATAAATCAGAGGATGACGAAGCCAAGGATTCAACTGCTCAGGTGAAAAATATAGATAAGGACTCTACATTTAAGCTTGAAGAGGTTGAGATGACACAGCACTTTACTCAGCCGCCGGCGCATTATACAGAGTCTACTCTTGTACGTGCGCTTGAGGAGCATGGTATTGGAAGACCAAGTACATATGCACCTACTATTTCCACTTTATTAGCCAGACACTATATTACCAAAGAGCAAAAGAATATCTATATGACAGATTTAGGAGAAGCGGTAAACTCGATTATGACAGACGCCTTTCCTCAAATTGTAGATGAGAATTTTACAGCTAATATGGAGAGCTTGCTTGATAAGGTAGAAGAGGGTGGCTTTGACTGGAAAACACTTATTAGAAATTTCTATCCTGATTTAGAGGAGGCTGTAAGTGCAGCAGAGGATAAGCTTTCTAAAATTGTGATTGCAGATGAGGAGTCGGATGAGACATGCGAGCTATGTGGACGTAGGATGGTCATTAAATATGGACCTCATGGTAAGTTTTTAGGGTGCCCCGGCTTTCCGGAGTGTCGCAACACCAAGCCATTCCTTGAAAAGATTGGTATGCCCTGTCCTGAGTGTGGCAAGGATATAGTTATCAAGAAAACACAAAAGGGAAGAAGATACTATGGCTGTATTGACAATCCAAATTGCTCATATATGTCATGGACCAAGCCAAAGGAAAATGCTGAGAATAAATAATTTAATAAAATGATTAGAAATGCCTCGACTTTTTTAAGCGGGGCATTTATTATATTTATATGAAAATTAATATGCTTGATAAATTAACAGTGATAAATAGAATAGCTGAGACGCGTTCCGTGGACTTAGAATTAGCGCGTGAATTATGTGAGGCGATGGCGGATGAGTTAGAGTCTTTCGTTTTGCTCATCGATGACAAGGGAAAGGTGCTTGACAATATTAGACCCTTGATGGATGAAAATACTAGAATCCTTTTTGAAGAAAATGAGGGTGAGTCTGTTGATGAAAAAATAAATGAGAGGCTGCTGCGTATTTTATCAGTTGATGATAATATGTCACTAGAGCTTTTGGGGCTAAGTGGGGTATCGCCCTTTAAGATGATGGTTGTCCCGATATTAGCAGAACGTAAAAGGTGTGCAACGCTGGTTATATATCGTCTTAATGAAAAATATGATTTGGACGATATAATATATGTAGAACACGTAAAAGTGGTTATGGCTGTCATTTTTGGTAGCATAGAGCTTGAAAAAAGAAAAAAGCTGGCAATTGATAAGGCTAATCTTGATAAGGGCTTAGTTAGCTTATCCAAAGCAGAGCTAGCTGCAGCAGGCTTTGTACTGGATAGTCTCTTAGGTGAAGAGGGAATCGTAGTAGCTAAGGAGGTTTCAAGAAGGTATGAGGTTTCAAGGTCTGTGATAGTAGCAGCACTAAAAAAGCTAGAGGGTGCTGGGGTGATTGAGTGCCGCTCTGTTGGAAGCAGAGGAACCTATATTAAAATTGTTAATGATTTTTTGCGTGATTCTATTGACACTTTGAGGCAGGAAAAGTAAAATTATATCAGTGATTATAGTCAGGGATGGACGTTTATTAAAAGGACTTACAAGATGTAGGTCCTTTTTGTTTAATTTGGATAAAATAAACACTAGATATAGTAAAAAGTACTTGCTAAATCTTGGGTGCTGTATTATTATGTTACTACTACATATTGTAGATTAGTGGGTCTATGCCCAATATACTGTGTATTTACGTGTGATACAGCGGATTGGAGGATGTATGATTTCATCAAACGCTTTTAATTACATAAACGTTTTGGACAAGGCAGCAGATGCGAGCTGGCTTAGAGAGTCAGTTATTTCTAATAATATTGCAAATGTTGATACGCCTGGCTACAAGAGAAGAGAGGTAGATTTTGAGTCTCTGCTAGCTCAGTCGCTCAAGAGCTACAAATATAAGCCTTTGGACAACAAGATTGCAGATACCAATAATAATCTTAGCAGACTTAGCGCACAGGCACATATGGATTATTCAGCCTTAGGACACAGCTACAGATTAGACGGCAACAATGTAGATATTCAGACAGAAAACGTAGAACTGGCTTCTGAACAGATTCGCTATACAGCACTTACTAATTCTCTTACACAGGAGTTTAGTAGATTGTCCACAGTTATGAGTAAGTAGGAGGTGAGGTAAATGGCTTTATTTCAATCCTTTGACATAAGTGCGTCAGGTATGACTGCTGAGCAGTTTAGATCAGATATTATTGCTGAGAATATTGCCAATGTCAGTACGACGAGAACCGAAAAGGGTACACCCTATAGACGTCAGGTTGTTACCTTTGCAACAAAAAACCTCACACCTTTTTCAGACATTTTTAATTCAAAAAAGGCTCAATACAAGGGTGATGGTGTCAAGGTGTATTCTGTAAAAGAGGATACGACATCAGATTTTATTATGGAATACGATCCTTCCCATCCTGATGCGGATGAGAATGGTTATGTATCATATCCCAACGTGAATATAGTTACTGAGATGACAAATCTTATTGATGCATCCCGCGCGTATGAGGCTAATGCGACAGCTTTTGAGGCTTCAAAGTCAATGGCTCAGGCGGGACTTGGAATTAGTAAGAACGGTTAATGTGAGGGTTAAGCTATGGAGATAGGTGCACTTAGATATGTACAGTCAGGTGCAATAAACGAAGCATACAACAAGACCAAGGTGAGTGATGGTAGTAGCTTCGGCAAGATTTTTGACAGTGCATTTAATATGCTAAATGAGACACAGGCTCTAGAGAATAAGGCTGAGGAGATGGAGATTCAGATGGCACTTGGTGATGCAGTTAATACTCATGACCTTGCAATCGCCCAGACCAAGGCTAGTCTTGCACTGCAGTATACTGTGGCAGTAAGAGACAAGTTCCTAGATGCGTATAATCAGATAATGAATATGCAGGTTTAAATTGTCATTAGGGATGTATATAATCATTAGGGGTGAACCGCTTGCGGTGGGACCCTGATGATAGATAGGACCCTGATACCTTTTAGGGAGAGTTTGATATGCCAGAACGACTTAGGGCAATCTTAGAGAGGATTGCGGAATGGTGGAACAAATTTAATAGAAGGCAAAAGGCACTGATTATTAGTGCCGTTGTTGTCGTTGTTGCAGCGGTTGTAATTTTAGCTGTTGTATTGTCGCGCCCTACATGGGTTACGCTTGTTAAATGTGAGGATACAGCACAGTCTGCAGAGGTTAAATCCTTGCTAGAGGACAACAATATAGAGTATACAGTTAGCAATGATGGACTTACCTACTCTATTCATACCGAGGATCAGGCAAACGCCAATATTCTTCTGGGATCAAATTCTATTCCTAGCGCAGGATACACTATTGATGATGCTCTGAATGGAAGCTTCACTACAACAGAGGCTGACAAGGCTAAGAAATATCAGGTATTCATAGAGCAGAAATTTAAAGACACTCTTGAGCAGCTCAGTGGAGTAAAGGCCGCTAGAGTAAATTTAAGGATTCCTGATAATGATGGATCACTTATTGCCAATAGAGAAGAGTCATATGCCAGCATAATGCTTGTTTTGGCAGATGAGATGAAGCCTGAGGTTTCGCAGGGTATAGCTAAGTTCGTTGCAACTCAGTTGGGAAATAAGACCACTGATAATATCGTTATCATGGATTCTGACGGAAACACACTTTTTCTTGGTGGAGATTCAGAGACAACGCTTGGAACAGCAACAACCCAGCTTTCACTTCGCCAAAAATACGAGCAGCTTATCAAAAAAGAGGTTAAGGATGTCATGATTGGTACTGACCTCTATTCCAATGTCGAGGTTGGACTTAATCTTGATATGGATTTTGATAACAGAATAGTTACGGATCATGAGTTTTATGCACCCGAAGGAGCAAGTCAGGGATATTTAGATTCAGAAAGCTCATACAACTCAGAAGCCAAGGGTGGACTTGCTGCTACCCCTGGTACAGATTCTAACAATGATACAACCTATGTTCTCCAGGATGGAGATTACACAGAGTCATCTGTTGAAGAGATTCAAAAGGATTACATTTTAAGTGAACGTCTGACACAGACCAATGGCTCTGCGGGCAAGATAGATTACGGCAATTCGTCAATATCAGTAGTTGCTACTACCTTTGTAACCTATGATGAGGACAAGCTACGTGCCGCTGGAGAATTAAATGATATAAGCTTTGATGAATATGTTTCTACTCATTCTGAGAGGGTTAGAAAAGAGGTAGAGCCTGAATTCTATGCTTTGGTGGCAAATGCAACAGGTTTTTCTACCGACAAGATTTCAATTATGGCGTACGATGTACCTCTGTTCCAATATTCAGAGGGACCTGCAGTAAATGTAACAGATATCCTAGCTATTGTACTTACTGTACTCATTTTTGCAATGCTTGGATATGTAGTATTTAGAAGTACTAGAAAAGAGAAGGTCGAGGATCTCGAGCCCGAGCTATCTGTTGAGACCTTACTACAGTCCACCAGACAGTCAGAGGCTGATCTTGAGGACATTGGATACAAGGAGAAGTCAGAATCAAGACTTCTTATTGAGAAATTCGTTGATGAAAAACCCGAAGCTGTTGCTAACTTACTCCGCAATTGGCTTAATGAAGACTGGGATTAATCCCGAATCTTTGATTCGGGATAGTGAAAACTCGCAAACAAAGTGCGAGTTTGAACGAATCTCAGCCAAGTGGATGCAAACGAAGTGCCACTTGGAGCGAATCTCAATCAAGTAGAAGCGTTCGAGTTTGAACGAATCTCAGTAACATAAATTTTTACGAAAGGACCCAAGGAAAATGGCATCTGAAGATTATTCAGGCGTACAAAAAGCAGCCATACTTTTAATTGCATTAGGACCTGAGAAATCTGCGGCTATTTTCCAGCATCTCAAAGAGGACGAGATTGAGGAGCTTACGCTGGAGATTGCAAATACCAGATCAGTTTCACCTCAGACAAAAGAGGATGTACTAGAGGAGTTCTATCAGGTCTGCCTTGCGCAGCAGTATATTGCAGAGGGTGGTATTGGATATGCCAAGGAGCTTTTGGACAAGGCTTTAGGTATGGAAAAGGCTCAAGAGGTTATTTCCAAGCTTACGGCGTCTCTCCAGGTTCGACCCTTCGAGTTTGTGCGTAAGACTGACCCTAGCCAGGTACTAAACTTTATTCAGGACGAGCATCCTCAGACTATAGCTATGATTTTATCGTATTTGTCAGCGACGCAGGCATCACAGATTTTAGGTTCTTTGGTTCCTGAAAAGCAGGCAGATGTTGCCAAGAGAATTGCGATGATGGATAGAACATCGCCTGATGTTGTCAAGGAGGTAGAGAACGTTTTGGAGAGAAAGCTCGCTTCACTTGCAAACCAGGATTTTACAATTGTCGGTGGTGTAGATGCGGTTGTAAATATCTTGAATACAGTAGACCGTGGTACAGAAAAACACATTATGGAGTCTTTGGAGATCGAAGAACCCGAGCTTGCAGACGAGATCAGAAAGAAGATGTTCGTGTTCGAGGATATCTTGCTTCTCGATTCAAAGTCTATCCAGCGTGTGCTTAAGGATGTTGATAATAATGACCTTGAGATTGCTCTTAAGGGCTCTAATGATGAGGTTAAGCAGGCTTGTCTTAGCAATATGTCTTCTCGTCTTGCATCTATGATCGAAGAGGATATCGAGTACATGGGACCTGTACGTATGAAGGATGTCGAGGAAGCGCAGCAAAAGATTGTTGCTATTATAAGACGTCTCGAGGAGTCTGGAGAAGTTATTATTTCACGAGGCGGAGGTGACGATATCGTTGTCTAATGTCTTGAAGGGCGACTATATAGTTGCTGAAGGAAAAGTAAGGCGAGTTATTAATACCAACGAACTCATCGCCGAAAAAATGAAGGCACTTGTAGAAGAGGCTGACCGCAAACGTATTGCTGCTGAACGCGAGGAATATAAGAGACAGCGTATCGAAGAGATGCGTGAACGTGGCGAGATACCCGAGGGCGAAGAGGGCGAACAGTTTATTGCTGGTATTATGGCGGACGAGATTGTCTTGGATTTGCCGGCAGGTGTAGAGCTTCCAGATTTAGAAAATTTACAGGCTGAAGAAGAGGAGCTACTAGAGGAAGAGATAGAGGAGCCTCTTAATAGAGAATTTACAGAGGAACAGGCAGAACGTATTTTGGCTGAGGCTCAGGCTGAGGCTGCTAGTATCACGGACCGAGCCTATGAAGAGGCTGAGATTCAAAAAAAGCTTGCATACGATGAAGGCTTTAATAGTGGCAGAGCTGATGGAGAAGCTAGTGCCAGGGAAGAATATGAGAGTAAGCTAGCAGAGCTTGAGCAGGAGAGAGAAGCTGTTAGAGAAGAATACGATAAGCTTTGTGCAGAGCTTGAGCCTGCGTTAGTTGATACCATAGTAGATATTGTATCAAGAGCCTTTAAGATTGATTATGGCGATAGGACAGAGCTTCTTATGGGGCTTATTGACAAGGCAGTCAGAGGAATAAAGGATACCAAATCCTTTAAGATAAGAGTCGCAGAGAGTCAGGTCGATGAGGTTAGGGCTAATAGAGATAGAATAACGGAACGTGCTGGATCGGATATTGCTATTGAAATCATGGCCGATGCAGACCTAAAGGAATCAGATTGCTTTATAGAAGCTGATAGTGGTATATATGAGTGCTCCTTGGATGTTCAGATGAACAATCTTATCAAGGAACTCAGGGTACTTTCATTAGGGTAGTATCAAATGAACACTGATTTAGGAAAATATTACAAGGTTTTAGATAATACCTTGTATAATTGTTTTGGTAAGGTGGCAAAGGTAGTTGGACTTACCATTGAGTCGATTGGACCCATGGCAAAGCTAGGCGACCTTTGCCGCATTGTCGTTGATGGAGAAAATGAAATATATGTTACAGCTGAGGTTGTAGGCTTTAAGGATAATAGACTCCTTTTAATGCCCTTTGAAAATATGGAGGGAATCAAGGTCGGCTCTATAGTGGAAAATACCAATATGCCTCTTTCGGTTCCTGTAGGTGATGGACTCTTAGGTCACACTCTAGATGGCTTGGGAAGACCCACTGATACAGATGAGCCTCTTAATTTGGGAAGAGTCTATCCTGTTGATTGCCTGCCGCCTGATCCTATGAAGAGAAAGATTATTTCGGAGGTGCTTCCTCTTGGAGTTAAGGCTGTAGATGGACTTCTTACAGTAGGACGAGGTCAGCGTATAGGTATTTTTGCTGGTTCTGGTGTTGGAAAGAGTACTCTTATGGGTATGTTTGCGAGAAACACCAAGGCAGATATCAATGTCATCGCGCTAATTGGAGAGCGAGGTAGGGAGGTACGTGAATTCGTAGAACGAGACCTAGGACCTGAAGGAATGGCGCGGTCTGTTGTTGTAATTGCAACCTCAGATAAACCCGCACTCATTCGTAAATCTGCTGCCAAGACAGCGACAGCCATAGCTGAATATTTTAGAGATCAGGGCAAGGATGTTCTTCTCATGATGGACTCTCTTACCAGATTTTCAATGGCTCAAAGAGAGATAGGTCTTGCAACTGGTGAACCACCTGTTACAAGAGGATATCCCCCTAGTGTGTACGCTGAGCTTCCCAGACTCTTAGAGAGGGCTGGTACATCTGACAGGGGCTCTATTACAGGCTTATATACAGTCCTTGTTGATGGTGATGATTTTAATGAGCCCATTACTGATACCGCAAGAGGTATCTTGGATGGTCATATTGTATTAAATCGTAGACTAGCTCAGAGAAATCATTATCCGGCAATAGACGTTTTAGCTAGTATTTCCAGAGTAATGTCCGCCATCGCCTCTAAGGAACAAAAGGAGATGGCAGGAAAGCTCAAGAATTGTATGGCAACCTATGCTGAGGCTGAGGACCTTATCAATATTGGAGCGTACAAGGCGGGCTCTAATAAGGATATTGACTATGCGATTTCCAAAAACTCTCAGGTAAATCAGTTTTTGCTACAGAGAACTGATGAAAAATTTTCTTTTGAAGAAGAAATAGAGATGCTGACGGGAATTTTTAGTTAAGGGTTGAGATAAAAGAGGTTTAAAGTGGCGAAATTTGTCTATAGGATGCAGAGCATCCTTGATATCAAGTACAAATTAGAAGAGCAAGAGAGAACTGCCTATGGTATAGCTAATAGAAAGCTGCAAGAGGAACAGACTCGCCTTCAGGAGCTTCTTATTCGCCGCACCACCTATGAGAGACATCTCAAGGAGATATCTGTAGGAAAAATAAATGTGCTTGAGATAAAAGAGACTAGGCGAGCTATTGATGCGATGAAAAGTATCATTAGAGATCAGATGATGAGAGTTCATTCAGCAGAGAAAAATCTCGAGGTTGCGAGAATGAGACTAAATCAGGTTATGCAGGATAGAAAGGCTCATGAAAAGCTTAAGGAAAAAGCCTTTGAACAGTTCAAGCAGGAGCTTCTAGAAGAAGAAGCAAAAGAAATAGATCAGTTAGTGAGCTTTACCTATGGCTCGCGAGAGGAAGAAGAATAATGGCTGATAAAAAGGAAGATACAAAGGGTAAAAAGAATAGCGTAGATTCAGATGATGATGACGATACTAGCGCAGGTGGTAAGGTAGCTGTGTTTTTTGTCACACTTTTTATTATAATCATTTGGCTTGCAATAATGGTTTTATTGATAAAATGGGATGTTGGCGGTTTTGGCAGCAAGGTTATGTACCCTATCCTAAAGGATGTTCCGTATTTGAATATGGTGCTTCCTGAGGTCAAGGTTGAAGAGGACCAGTCAAAATATCCCTATACGACCATCTCAGAAGCTAATGCATATGTTAATGATTTAATGGCTGAGATTGCAGCGAAGCAATTGAAGATTGACGAAGACAAGGCTGAGATTGACGAGCTTATGTCAAAAATCAACAAGCTTTCTGTATACGAGGCAAACGAAAAGGAGTACGAGAGACTCAAGAAAAAATTCGACGAAGAGGTTGTTTTTTCAGATAGTGCACCCGATATATCTAATTATCAGGAGTACTATGAACAGATATCTCCTGAAAATGCAGAGAAAATCTACAAGCAGGTGTTGGAACAGCAGCTTACAGATTCTGAGCTAGCTGATTATGTATCGACTTATTCGTCCATGAAGGCCAAGAATGCTGCAGCGATATTTGACACTATGACCGACAAGCTAGGACTGGTGGCACAGATATTGGAGGCTATGGATCCACAATCGAGAGCCAACATTATGGGAGCTATGCAGGCTGAAAATGCTGCAAAGCTCACATCGATAATGAACCCTAATTAGTAGATTGTTCTTTTTGCATAATATGCGAAAGGAGGAAAATATGACACAGATTCAGACATTTGGAATGAACGCACCTGTACGTACTAATGCGCAGGGAAGCTCAAAAAATCAAACTGAAGAAGAACAGATTGCCGCTATGTTTGCTGGAATCATGCAGGATGCTGCTTCATCTCAGGAAAACTTTTTGGCGAGTCCTGACAAAAAGACAGATACCAAGGATGATGTGCTTGGTCTAGTTGGCGGTACTGACAAGAAAACGGATTCTAAAGCAAGCTATGAAGCAATGAGCTCTGAAAAGTCAAAAAGACCTGAAAAAATTGAGTCAAAGCCTGTTACTAATGAAAAAAAGGCTGATCAGACTTCCGCGGTAACAGATACTGCTGAAAAGGTATATGGTGAGATTAAAGAGACTTATGGTGTTACTGATGAAGAATTAGAAGCAGCAATGGAGACTCTAGGGCTATCAATGGTAGATTTACTTGATACCAGTAAGCTTGCAGCTTTAGTTTCAAACCTCACTAATACCGATAATGTCGTTGCACTTGTTTCTGATCCTACATTTACAGATTTACTCAGCACAGTAAATGACATGATAGTGGATTTGCAAAAGAGTGAGAATATCGCACCTGCTGATTTTAAGCTGCTCCTAAGTGATATTAATGCATCGCTTCAGGAACAGTTTAGACAGGACAATGAGGATATTCTAGGTAACGAGGTAGTTGATACTTTAGTTGAAGATACCGAAAATGTTGTATTGGCACCTGAAATGGATGTTGAAGTCACCGCTCAGGGCGAGAATGTTACGGATGCCAACGTACAGACTAATGTAGCACAGACTGTTACAACAGAAGAAAAAAAGCCTGATAACACAGAGAGTAGAGAAGTAGCTCATGGAAGCGAAAATCTAACAGTTAATCGTGTGGATACAGCTGAGACCTCGTCAGAGACTACTGAGTTTGAGGGTGAAGACTCAGAAAACAGAGAAAGACGCCCTCTTGATAGTGGACTTAGACAGACAGGGGTAGATAATAAGGATGATGGTGCTGTAATCAAGAATTCTAATGACAATACTGATGACTTTGCAAAGGTTATAAATAATACAACTCATAGTGAGCATCATGTAGTTGCAGCAGACCAGCCTATGGCTAATCAGCCCCAAGTCAATTTAGACATTACACCCGAGGTAGTAGCTCCACAGACGACCTATACCTATGAGGATATCCAAAATCTTATGGAGCAGGTAAACGGAGCGGCTAGAGCAATGGCTACAACAGACAGCCATACAATTCAGATGCAGCTCAATCCTGAAAACTTAGGTAGACTCTTTATGAGTGTTACGGAAAAACAGGGAGCAGTTACAGCACAATTAACTGTTACAAGCGAGGATACAAGAGCAGCACTTCAGTCACAGCTTGTAGAGCTTAGAGCAAATCTCGAGAATCAGGGTATCAAGGTTGAGGCAGTAGAGGTAACTGTCGCTTCACACGAATTTGAACAAAATCTTGAGAATCAGGACGCTACCAATCGTGAGATGATGGAGAGACAGGCGAGAGAGAATAACGGCACAGAGCTTGGCGCAAGAAGAAATCTCTCAATGGACAATCTAGACGAGCTTAGTGGCGTTATGACAGAGGAAGAGCGTATTGTGGCATCTATGATGCAAATGAATGGCCAGAGTGTTGATTATTTAGCATAATGTCCGATAAAACTATTATCAAAGAAAAGGAGGATGCATATGTCATTAGTTCAGGAAATTAAGAATGGTCAGATGTTGGAGACACAGGGCACTACATCCGCTAAGAAGGAAAAGGCAAATGGCGGTCAGCTTGATAAAGAGGATTTCTTAAAGCTACTTGTTGCAGAGATGCAGTATCAGGATCCCTTAGAGCCCCAGTCCAATACTGATTACGTAGCTCAGCTTGCTACATTTACACAGGTTGAGGCATCAGAGAACATGGTTGGAACCATGGAAAATATGCAAGCCAACGACCTTATTGGCAAGACAGTAATAATGAAGACTACCAACTCTCAGACAGGTGATACCAACTACGTTACAGGAACAGTTGATTCTGTTGTCAAGGAAGGTAACAATATTTATCTTCAGATAGGTGGAAGTCTCTACAATCTTGACGACCTCGATACAATCGCAGATAGCGATTATATGATGGCGGTCACAATGTCAAATACCTTCAAGGATTTAGTTGCAAAGCTTCCTACAGCTAATTATGTAACACTTGGAGATGAGGCACAGATTAATTCTATCAGAGCAATCTACGATGATCTCAATGATTATCAGAGAGGACTTATAGACCAGGAAGACTACAAGAAATTTGTAGAGATTGAAAATCGTCTCAAGGCACTTATTGCATTTAGAGATGCAGTTCAGGCAGATGCTGACAAAGAGAATGCCAAGAACGAGACAGAGACTGAGACTAAGGTAGAAGATACCGATGGGGCTAACGAGTAGGCTTCGGCTATGAGTTGACTAGGATGTAGTGATACATGGAGGTATAAATATGAGTCAGATTGATGTGCTCAGATCTAATTACAGCTCCATAGAACAAATCACAGACAAGTATCTAAGCAAGGGCATTAACAAAACAGATACT
The DNA here is from genome assembly GCA_045600305.1 of Lachnospiraceae bacterium. Classification (GTDB taxonomy): domain Bacteria; phylum Bacillota; class Clostridia; order Lachnospirales; family Lachnospiraceae; genus JAZRXQ01. Next base: position 829 of record JAZRXQ010000006.1, on the reverse strand, counting down.
TCGTCCGATATATCATTCAAGGAGCTATTAGAAAACAAGCTAAGGCAGGGTGTGTATGAGACACCTGGCGGTGAAACTCTTAAATTTTCCAAGCATGCACTTAATAGACTCTCAGATAGAGATATAGATTTATCTGATGAGGTTAAAAATCGCCTCTTAGATGGAGTCGATAAGGCAAAGGGGAAGGGAATTAAGGATTCACTGGTTATCGTTGATTCAATGTCATTTATAGTTAACGTACCCAATCGTACAGTAGTTACTGCAATGGACAATGAAACCAACGAGGAAAACATTTTTACAAATATTGATGGAGCAGTCATCGCATAAGCTGGACCTATAAATGTGGAAATTTCGTTACACGAAATTCTGATGCGCTCAAAGCCGCGCGGCTCCCACGATATAAAATCGTGGGCAAGGAAGCTTTTAGTTTCTGACTGACAGAGGAAACTTTTTGACTGCTTCTAATTCTAAAGGGAATTGGAGGTAACTTAATTATGATGAGATCACTTTACTCTGCTGTGTCTGGTCTTAAGACACATCAGACCAAGATGGACGTTATCGGTAATAATATTTCAAACGTTAATACCGTTGCGTTCAAGTCATCAAGTGTAACTTTCAGCTCAATCATGTACCAGACACTCTCTGGTGCTTCTGGAGCTAATGAGTCAACCGGTACCGGTGGTGTCAATGCCAAGCAGATAGGTCTTGGTGTTACTACTGGATCTACTACAGCCAGCATCACAACAGCTGGTGCAGCAGAGACTACTGGTAGACCCTTCGACTTAAAGATCACAGATCAGTCAACATCTAGCTTTTTCATCGTTAACAA
>JAZRXQ010000005.1:0-12051 GCA_045600305.1 Lachnospiraceae bacterium | reverse complement strand
ACCAATCTCCTCGGTGTACTCGATACCAATCTCGTTGAGAACCTGGCGAAGTGCCTCCTCTGCTGTATCCCACATCTCATCATCTGGATGATACTTAACTGTATCAGCAGGATCACGAAGTGAAAGTACACATCTATAATCAGTAATCTTGAAATCCTTGTAGGTGTCAAAGATTAAATCTACAACTCCCTTGAACTCGTCTCTAATCTGTTCCATAGTACAGAAAATATGACAGTCGTTCTGACAGAAATGACGACCTCTCTCAATTCCCTTGAGCGCACCAGACTCCTCATATCTGAAATCATGTGCAATCTCAGCTATACGAATAGGAAGCTCCTTGTATGAATGAGGCTTGTTAGCAAATATCCTCATATGGTGAGGACAGTTCATAGGACGGAGCACAAAACTCTCTCCATCAACCTCCATTGCAGGGAACATATTCTCCTGATAGTGATCCCAGTGACCAGATGTCTGGTAGAGTGTCTTAGTTCCAACACAAGGAGTCATAACATGGAGATATCCAAGCTTTCTCTCCTTATTCTTAATGTAATTCTCAAGCTCCTGCCAAACTGTATATCCCTTAGGAAGAAACATAGGAAGTCCCTTACCAATCATATCATCTGACATAAAGAGCTGCATATCCTTACCAATCTTGCGGTGGTCACGCTCCTTAGCTTCCTCAAGAAGTGCTAAGTGAGCCTCTAACTCCTCAGGAGTAGGGAAACATACACCATATACTCTCTGAAGCATCTTATTATTAGCATCACCCTTCCAGTAAGCGCCAGAATGCTTAACGAGCTTAAAGTTACGGCAAAGCTTGACATTATCAACGTGAGGTCCACGGCAGAGATCTGTGTAATCTCCCTGATCGTAGCAAGTGATATTGCCATCATCAAGATCAGCTATGAGTTCAAGCTTGTACATATCATCCTTGAACATTTCCATAGCTTCTGACTTGGTAATCTCTCTTCTATATATCTTGGTGCCTGTCTTGGCAATCTTTTTCATCTCTTTTTCGATTTTTAAGATGTCCTCATCAGAGAGCACATCATCACCAAGATCCATATCATAATAGAAACCCTCTTCTACTACAGGTCCAACCCAAAACTTGGCATGTGGATAGAGATGCTTAACTGCCTGAGCCATCATATGTGCACACGAGTGATTAAGAGTCTCTAGTGCCTCATCTTCCTTAAAATTAACCATAGTTATTCTCCTTGTCGCATAATGACCTTCGTCATTTTGCCTTATTTAAAATTTACAATTAGATAAATATTACAAAATTTTTTTCCTTATTTCAAGAGTTAAATTGTATTCTACTCCTCTGTCACCGCTTGGATGATTACCGGTGCAAATTGTTTTTTCCTAGATACCACACCCTTCAAGAATGCCGAGTCGTTATACTCTACCTCAAAGGATTTAGAAAGCAGCTCTGCTGCCGTGTATCTATCTGTGCTACCGATTCCCACAACCTCCGAATCCGCATCTAGTATGTTGGTAAGAATGATATATACTACATCCACACCTCTTTCACCTAACATCAAGGGCAGATAATCATAAAGCCTCTTTTTGACATCACTAAGACCCACCGAATCCATGCCCATGACCTGTCCGATTCCGATTTTGTGTTCCTTAACATTAAACACCTTAAAATCAGCACCTGCAATCTCCTCGATTTTTTTGCTGCAAAAATTACTTCCAGCTCTAAACATCTTGATAGCAAATTCAGGTATCACGATTCCCGCCATCCTAGCTAGGCGTTCAGCAACAGCCTCGTCTAAATACGTACAGGTAGGCGACTTAAACATCAATGTATCCGAAAGAATCGCCGCGCACATAAGTCCCGCTATCTTTTCATCTGGTTCAAGTCCCACCTCATCATACATAAGGCTAACTATGGTGGCAGTGGAGCCAACAGGCTGATTTCTAAAAAATACTGGTGCAACCGTCTCAAGATTACCTAGTCTGTGATGGTCTATAATCTCTAGTATCTCAGCATCCTCTACGCCTTCCACTGCCTGCGACTTTTCATTGTGGTCAACGAGTATTATCTGTTTTTTCTTCATTCCGAGGAAATTACGTCTAGAAATCATACCTGCATAATAACCCTTTTCGTCTATAACCGGAAAGTCTCTATGACGCTCTCTTGACATGACATCCTTGACATCATCAACCTTGGAATCAAGGTAAAACTTGACTAGCTCACCGCCTGTCATTATAGCTTTTAAGGGCATGCTCTGATTAATCAGGCTAGCTGCGAGATACGTATCGAATTTGGTAGAGATAAGTACGCATTCTTTTTTCTCAGCCTTGTCTATTATATCCTGCGAGATATTGTCACTATTTCCTCCGCAGATTATCATACAGCTCACGTTCTTATCTAGAAGCTGCTCTTGAATATCTACCCTGTCTCCCACAAGGACCAAGTCATCTTGATTTATAACTCTATCTACTGACTGCTTGCTGCCAGCAGCCACCCACACCTTTCCCTTGGTAAAATAGCTATGCCCATTGCCCGCCAGTATCTCACCGCAAAGTGTCTCTGCAATATCCGCAAAATGCGCTCTTGCTATGGAGAGTCTGTTTTCGTCTGCATCCTCCATAAAACTCTTGGCTATATCATTATTGGACACCAAGCCAACGACCTTATTTTTTTCATCTACAACAGGAAGCGTCACAACATCCGCCTCCTTCATGAGTGCCCAGGCTTTTTTTAGTGTAATACTCTCTCTTACTGGCTCAGTACGTCGTATGCTGATATCTCTAACACTTGCCCTTACATCATCGACATTTTTAGGTGGTTCAACCTTGAAAAAATTAAGAACATATCTCGTTTCAGAATTGATATCCCCCGCTGCCATCGGCTCGTAATATACACTTCCATCGCCGGTTCTGTTTTTAAGTGCAGCATACGCAATTGCCGCACAAATAGAATCAGTGTCTGGATTCTTGTGACCAATCACCCAGACACTGTTATTTTTATAACTAGACATTGATTATTCCTAACATAATAAGTAGCATTGCTACAACTCCAAGTACACTTAAGACAGATAGTATAAGACCAACTGTCATTTTTTTAGAGCTACTCTCCACTCTATCCTCAGCCGCTGCAAGTCTCAGCTCAAAAGCCTCTGCTAATCGATTGAATCCCGCGTCTGTGAAGTCTGATTGTTCCTTCATGGATGACTGTATATTGCGGAAGCACTTGACATCCTCAGTATGAATCTTGTCTGAGATATCCGATTTCAAATCACTCAAGCTCATATCCACTCTCTCATTGATAGTGTCTATGCTCTCTGTGCGTCCTGTGAGTATATCTAACTGCTCCTTGAGACCCTCGAAGCTTTGAGTATGACGCTCCATAGTCTTGGTAGCTTCCTCTAAAGCAACCTTGGTCTCTGTAAGAGTTGTCTTTTGCTCTTCAAAGGCTGCTCTTGTCTCAGCAGCTATAGACGCTGTAGCGGCCTCCATCTCTTTTTTAAGAGCCATTGAAAACTCATCCATTCCGCTAGTGAGATTGCCTTGAATATTATCAATCCCACTCTGTACTCCAGCTACCTGGCTTCGTACATCTGCTACATCAGTCTTGATTCCACTAACATCGGTCTGTACTGCGCCAACCTCTGTCTTGATTCCTGTTACATCATTTTTTATTCCAGAGACATCATTTTTAATGCCACTGACATTTGACTGTAATCCGCTGATATCCGCCTGTAAATCAACCACGTCCTCTTGGATAGGATTGATTCTGGCGTCAACTGTAGACTTAAAATCATCAACAATTCCCGTGAGATCCATCGTGTGTATCTGAGGAGCAGGAATCTCTGTCTGAGACCTTTCGTCTCCCGGAACTAGCTCGGGAGAAGGGTAAGGATATCTAGGATAGCTTCCCTCAGAAGCTGTCTCTTGAACAGGAGCTGCTGCAATAGGCTGTGTATATCCCATCTGGAAATTAGGCATAGGCACGGTCTGCTGGAAAACTGCCTGAGGCTGATATCCATTGGCAAACTGTCCCATAGGCGCAGCATATCCGCCACCCACATATCCTGTCTGTGCATAACCATTATTGGCAAATCCGGTATTGAACACAGGCTGATTAAATGCATTAGATGCCATATTCATCTGAGGATTCATTTGTGGATTCATCTGAGGATTCATCTGGGCATTTGCATTCATCTGAGCATTCTGCTGATTTATGAGATCCTGGAGCATGGCTTGTTTTGCCATGAACTCTTCCATCTGTTTTTTGAATAATTCCTCATTTGTAGGAGTAGACATTTTTTCTTCCTCTTGCGTATTTTCCATACCTATATCACTCTTAATGTCGCTTACAGGCTCTCTGGCAGGCTCCTCAAAAAGCTCTGCATCACCATTGTCTATTTCTTCGTCAACTGGCTTTTCTATCTCTTCTAGCTGGCTTTCATTAAAAGCCTTAGTCTCTCCGCCTGCAATCGTAGAAAAAGCTTTTCTGTCTCGATGTCCCAGAGAAGAGAAATCCATATTTATCTCTTGATTTGTACTCTTTGGTTTTTTAATCCAAGGTGTCATATTATCATCCCTATATCTTGTGTCTAAATTCAAAAAGCTTGGCATATATAGTCTATGCCAAGCCTTATGCTAACACTTAATATGGGGTTTGTAAATACCCTTTTAAAGAAAAATACACAAAATATCGTAGATTTTTATTTATAATACCACAAGCTGTAGTATTTTCTATTCTCCTTGTTCCATACTATATAGTAAATCTGCCTTATATTTTGCAAAATTACCTTGTTCTATAGCGTTTCTTATCTCTTCCATCATGTTATTATAGAAGTAGAGATTGTGCATAACCATGAGACGAAGACCAAGCATCTCCTGAGCCTTTAAAAGGTGTCTAACATAGGCTCTAGAGTACTTTTGACAGGTAGGACAGCCACAGCCCTCCTCTATAGGACGCATATCCTTTTCATGCTTCTTGTTCAAGAGATTTATTTTTCCACGCTTGGTATAAGCATGTCCGTGGCGACCATTTCTGGTGGGATATACACAATCAAAGAAATCCACGCCTCGCTCAACTGCCTCTAATATATTGGCAGGAGTGCCCACTCCCATGAGATATGTAGGCTTATCCTGTGGCAAATGAGGGACTGTCACATCAAGCACATGATACATCTGCTCATGACTCTCTCCCACGGCAAGACCACCTAACGCATAACCATCCAGATTCATCTCTGAAATACGCTTGGCATGGTCGATTCGGATTTCATCAATTACCGCGCCCTGATTGATTGCAAATAGCATCTGATTAGGATTAACTGCATCTTCTTTTGCATTGAGTTCTGCTATCTTTTTCTTGCAGCGTTCAAGCCATCTAGTAGTACGATCGACTGAATTTTTAACATAATCGTAATCTGCAAGTGCCGGTGGACACTCGTCAAAGGCCATTGCTATTGTAGAGCCGAGGTTCGACTGTATCGTCATACTCTCTTCAGGTCCCATGAAAATCTTGTGACCATCGATATGAGAGTTAAAATATACGCCTTCTTCTTTAATTTTTCTAAGACCCGCAAGGGAAAAAACCTGAAATCCACCGCTATCCGTGAGAATAGGCTTATCCCACACCATAAATTTATGGAGTCCGCCTAATTCCTTGATAAGCTCATCGCCAGTACGCACATGCAGATGATAGGTGTTAGAAAGCTGAACCTGAGTCTTTAGATTCTGCAAATCCTCTGTGGATACAGCTCCTTTAATAGCACCCACCGTTCCTACATTCATAAAAACCGGAGTCTGGATGTCGCCATGCACAGTATGAAAGACCGCGCGCTTGGCGCGGCCTTCTGTTTTAATAATTTCGTAGTTATTCATAATATTTAAAATTGGCTGAGAATTAGTGATGGAACAGTCTAAGTCCGGTAAATGCCATTACCATGTCATATTTATTGGCTGTCTCGATTACATTGTCGTCACGGATTGATCCGCCGGGCTCTGCGATATATTTTACGCCACTCTTCTTCGCGCGCTCAACATTATCTCCGAAGGGGAAGAACGCATCTGAACCGAGTGCAACATCTGTGTTCTTGTCAAGCCATGCACGCTTTTCTTCTGCTGTAAATACACTAGGCTTTTCTGTGAAGATATTCTCCCATGTACCATCTCTAAGGACGTCCATATACTCATCGCCAATGTAGAGGTCGATTGCATTGTCTCTGTCAGCTCGTCCAATAGAGTCCTTGAAGGGAAGATTAAGTACCTTTTCATTCTGACGAAGCCACCAGTTATCAGCTTTTTGACCTGCGAGTCTGGTACAGTGAATTCTCGACTGCTGACCAGCACCAATACCGATTGCCTGTCCACCCTTAACATAGCATACTGAGTTTGACTGTGTATATTTAAGAGTAATCATTGAAATAGCAAGGTCAATCTTGGCCTGCTCTGTGAGTTCCTTATTTTCTGTAACAATATTTGAGAAAAATGCATCGTCGATAACGAGTTCATTTCTTCCCTGCTCAAAGGTGATTCCATATACTTCCTTGCGCTCTAACTCCTTGGGAACATAATCAGGGTCGATCTCGATTACGTTGTAGCCACCCTTTTTCTTAGCAGAAAGAATTGCAAGTGCCTCAGGTGTATATCCAGGTGCGATTACTCCATCTGATACCTCACGTTTGATAATGAGTGCTGTTGCCTCGTCACATACATCAGAAAGAGCAATAAAGTCACCAAATGACGACATTCTATCAGCCCCTCTTGCTCTGGCATATGCATTGGCAAGGGGAGTAAACTCTACATCCATATCCTCTACCCAGTAGATTTTCTTCTCGATATCAGTTAGAGGAAGACCTACTGCTGCACCTGCAGGTGATACATGCTTGAATGATGTAGCTGCAGGAAGTCCTGTTGCTTTCTTAAGCTCCTTTACAAGCTGCCAGCCGTTGAACGCATCAAGGAAATTGATGTATCCGGGCTTGCCGTTTAATACCTTGATAGGTAAATCAGCTCCACCTTCCATGTAGATACGCGAAGGCTTCTGGTTGGGGTTACAGCCGTACTTTAATTCTAACTCGTTCATGTTTTATCTCCTTATGTTTTAAAATTCTCAAAAGGTATACTTTATAATTCAATTTAATTTTTAAAGCTATGTACCGGTGCAGGGATACGTCCAGCACGATTTACAAAATCAGCACATGAGAACTTGTTTACTGGCATAATAGGTGCGTAACCAAGTAATCCGCCAAACTCTACTGTATCTCCAACAGTCTTGCCAGGGCAAGGAATAATACGAACCGCTGTGGTTTTCTGATTAATCATACCTATTGCCATCTCATCAGCGATGACACCTGAAATAGTTGTCGCAGGTGTGTCGCCAGGAATCGCAATCATATCAAGACCTACTGAGCATACACAAGTCATCGCCTCTAATTTTTCAAGTGTAAGTGCTCCAATCTCAGCTGCATTTATCATACCCTGATCCTCTGATACAGGAATAAACGCTCCAGATAAGCCACCTACATATGAGGATGCCATAATTCCACCCTTCTTAACCTGGTCGTTAAGCATAGCAAGTGCCGCTGTAGTACCAGGTGCACCAGCATACTCTAGTCCCATCTCTGTGAGAATATCTGCAACAGAGTCTCCAACTGCGGGTGTAGGCGCAAGTGAAAGATCTATAATTCCAAAAGGAATACCAAGTCTCTCAGATGCTTCTTTCGCAACCAGCTGACCAACTCTTGTTATCTTAAATGCTGTCTTTTTAATGGTCTCACATAGAACCTCAAAGCTCTCGCCATGTATCTTTTCAAGGGCGCGCTTTACAACACCAGGACCAGATACACCGACATTTATGATAGCATCTGCCTCTGTAACACCATGGAACGCACCAGCCATAAAAGGATTAACATCAGGAGCATTGCAAAATACAACGAGCTTTGCACAGCCATTGACCTCTAACTCTTTTGTCTCTTCAGCTGTTGCAACTACAATCTCACCCATAAGTCTGACTGCATCCATATTGATACCAGTCTTAGTTGAGCCAAGATTTACTGAGCTACATACTAAATCAGTTGCAGCAAGAGCCTTGGGGATTGAACGCATAAGCATCTCATCAGCCTTTGTCATTCCTTTTGAAACGAGTGCCGAATAACCACCAAGGAAATTAACACCTACTGTCTTGGCAGCCTTATCTAGTGTCTTTGCAATCTCCACAAAATCATCACTTGTCTTGCACGCAGCACCACCAACCAATGCAATAGGAGTAACCGAAATTCTCTTATTGACAATTGGGATGCAGTATTCTTTTTCAATGTACTGTCCAACTGATACTAAATCCTTTGCAGTTGTGGTTATCTTGTTATAAATATTGTCACAAAGCTTTTTCAAATCTGAATCGATGCAATCCATAAGTGATATACCAAGTGTAATGGTACGGACATCGAGATTTGCCTCTGCGACCATCTTATTAGTCTCTTCGACTTCCCAGATATTAATCATAATTTTGTTCCTTTATTTATTTGGTTTACATTATGTAAATCTCAACTGAATATATTTAGTTGGTTTACATCTTTTAAAATCTCGAAAAACATCGAGATTTTAAGATAGTAATTTTCTGACGAAAATCACTATAAGCGGTGCATCATCTCGAAAATCTCTGCCTTCTGGCACTTGATATCGACTCCGATACCCTCTCCGATTTTTGATAGATCCTCTGTAATCTGCGAGAATGAATTATCGCTACCAGCCATATCTACAATCATCATCATGTTGAAATATCCGCTGACGATTGTCTGAGAGATGTCAAGTACGTTTACTTTTGCTTCTGAAAGGTAAGTGCAGACCTTGGCAATGATGCCGACAGTATCTTTACCTAGCACTGTGATAATTAACTTCTTTTCCATATTTTCCTTCTTTCATAATCCTTACATGACTACATCGAGTCAATCTGTTGCTGTATATTTTATGTTACACGTTCTTATTCACAATACGTGACTCAACCACACCCGTCTCAATATTGATATAACGAGTAAAGAGTGACACCTTGTTCTCCTCATCGAGTGCATTCCAAACTGTGTTTGTAAACTCGTCGATATTGCCCTCAATTGTCACCCACTCAGGCTCACCTTCAAATGAAGGAAGAGGATTTCCATCACCCATGTAGGTGTGAATAAAGCGTCCCTCCCCTGCAAAAGGGTTCTCATAAGCATATGTGTAGCGATTGCAAGCTCTGCCGTCGCCGTTTGCTGACTTAAGGATTGACATAGCATAGCTATATTTTCCATCCTCTACATGCATAATTCCTGATATACGAGGTGTGTAGTTAGGTGCATCAGGCTCGAATTCTCTGCATCTAAGCGACTGCTCAAAAGTCATCTGCTTGTCCATGTTCTCGTAGATTGTGTCTGTCTGGTCTCCGTTGGTAACGATTGTCTTGTTGCCAAGTACACGTACAGGAGCATAGATAATAAGGCTGGGATCCTCTAACTTACTAGGGTCAAAGGCCTCTGTTCTAATACCTGCTCCATCCTCTACAAAAACTCTATTTCTAGAGTTTGAGCTACGTCCCATAATAAAATATGCTGTTACAGCATACTTCCCGTCAGCACTACGGCCTATTACGATACCTCTTCCAGGGTATGAAGTCTTTGAAATTGCATTTGCTAAAACTTGTTTTTCCATGATTTATCTCCTTTTTTATTAATCCACACTCGAATGAGTTGTAATCTCATGTCCCTCAAAAAATTCTAACCAAAGATTTATTATGTAATTAGAATTACATCTAAGTAGTGCCTCTATTCTGCTAATATCTTTCTTTTTTATATTATAATTTCGTAGACTAGCATCATTAACATCTGCCTGATTAATTTTGCCATTTAACCCTATCCACCACTTTGGAGCATCTTCCCCAACTGCACCTGCACTGACATGTATATGAACTGGTTCTAATTTCTCACCAATAAATTCGTTACTGAAAAAGAAAAACTTAAAACCACCAATATCAAAACTAGGCATATATTAGCCCTCCACCGCAAAATCTCTAATAACTTCTTGGTTTTCATCTATTCTATCAATTACAAAAGACATTTCTTCATCTGAAAACCCTCTCCTAGATATAATCGCCATAGTATCCAAATCAACAGAACAGCTTTTGAATCCATAAATAGCATCTGGCAGCTCACAATCTACTCTTATCCTAGTCGAATCACCTAATGTGAAAAGCATTGATAATTCCAGCTGTTTTCCTGACATATAAAAACTTCCTATTGGTTTACGTTTTCTAGCACCATCATAATGGCTTGCTTCTCTTAAAACCATACTAAAACCTCACTATATCAATTGGTCTATCACGCTTTGCAACTATAATAGGAAAGTCATCGCCCTTGAATGACGTATCCGAATTACTCACTTCAAGCCTGACTGTTTCGTAGGCTAGTTTTTCATAATTGTTCTCAGCACTGAGATGTCCAAGGATAGCTGTATGAAATCCATTATGTAAAAGTCTAGACAAAAGCTGACCACTGGTTTCGTTTGAAATATGTCCACGTTCCCCCAGGATTCTCTGCTTTAAGCTATAAGGATATGGTCCTGTAAGTAACATATCCACATCATGATTGGACTCTAATAAAATAGTATTTACGCCCTCTAACTCGTTTATTATATCTTCATTATAAAAACCTAGGTCGGTTACAACCGCACATTTCTTATCACCAGAGGTCGCAACGTACATACACGGTTCAGCCGCATCGTGTGATATTTTAAATGATTTGATAGTCAAATCCCCAAAAGAAATCTCAGACCCAACAGCTAGCTCATTATATAATCCAGAATCAATTTTACCTAAAAATGTTTGTTTTTTAATAGCTTTAACAGTGCCTGGCGAACCATATATTGGAAGTCCGTAGCCTCTTGCCATAACTCCAAGACCACTTGTATGATCACTATGTTCATGCGTCACAAGTATCGCATCGCAATCCTTAGGGTCTAACCCGATATCATTTAGTCCTTCTTTTATTCTCTTTTTTGAAACACCCGCATCTATAAGCACCCTATGATTATCAGTCCCTATCATAATGCAGTTTCCACTGGAGCCACTGGCTATAGAATAAAGTTCCATGCCCACTCCTACTTCTCAATCCACTTGACTACAATCTGATCCATAGGATTAAGGACTTGTGTATAACCAGCATTCTCGCCGTTAACTGTAGTTATAATTCCACGACCTCTAGAGTCTGCCAAGTCAAAATCGATATAATCAAATACATCTGTAAATATATACTCAGCCTTGCCTGTAAGCATAACCATTTCGCCATTAACCATAACAGTCATATCAGCGGGAAGCTCTAGATATGTCTCTGCCACATTAAAATCAACTGAGAAATTCTCATATACATAATCATCAATATTTGCAGGACGATTGTTTACCAAAATCTCTTTTTCGTCATCCACAGATAAATCCATAAATTCAGCAATCTGACGAACTGTATAGTAATTTAATATCTTGATGCTATCTCCATCCTGAATCTCATAGCTCTCTGGCTTGAGTTCACCATTAACCTCTACAAATCTAGGGCAGTGAACATCTCTGCCGTTGACCTCAAAGAAAATCTTGGAAGAAGTATACTCATCAAGGCGACCAATTGTATATTGAGCGTTGCCACCCACCGTAGAAGATATAATCTCGATTTCACAATTGGGTTCAAGAGGGGTATTGATGCCCACCTCGCGTCCATTCATCTTGATTATCGAAGGCTCTCCAGCCTCCCCTCTAATCATTCTCTCCTTGCCGCCAACAGTAAATTTAATTGATTTACCGCGCTTAGGGAAAAGTGCATCATTGGGAAAATCTGCCTGAATAGCAGCATCCACAACTGTTAATTTATTATTGTCATAGAGCTTAATTTTCTCACCATTAAATTTAACCATGATAAAATTATTTCTCTGATCATAGTAATTAAGGCATATTCCAACAGGTGTAACAACTAGAGGATCTTTTTTTATCTCATCCTGAACAAAGTTAACTGATCTAAGTACCTCCTCACCTCTTAGAGCAACACGCTCCGAGGGAATACCCAATTC
>JAZRXQ010000004.1:0-19549 GCA_045600305.1 Lachnospiraceae bacterium | reverse complement strand
TACTTTTGGATATCATGCTTCCAGGTAAGGATGGATACCAGGTCTGCAGGGAGATAAGAACCATAAGTGACACTCCTATTATCATGCTGTCAGCAAAGGGAGAGACCTTTGATAAGGTATTGGGGCTTGAGCTGGGCGCAGATGATTATATAATGAAGCCCTTCGAGGCACAGGAGATGGTTGCCAGAGTAAAGGCGGTTTTGAGGAGATACAAGCCCGTTAGCACAAAGCCAGTGACAGAGGAGACTGAGAGACTGGAGATAGATGATTTGGTTATCAATCTAACAAATTACTCGGTGACTCTGGAGGGAAAAAATCTGGACATGCCAGCTAAGGAGATAGAGTTATTATATTATTTAGCCAAGACTCCCGGAAGAGTATATACGAGAGAACAGCTTCTTGAAAATATTTGGGGCTATGATTATATGGGTGACACCAGGACAGTTGATGTACATGTCAACAGGCTGCGAGAAAAGATACCTGAGACTAAAAGCTATGCCATAAGTACAGTTTGGGGAATTGGATACAAATTTGAAGTAAAAAACTAAGGGATGATTGATGAAGAGAAACTTACTACTCAAGCTTATAATAGCAGTAATTATATACGGAGTTGGAGGTTTTTTGCTGATAACCTTTTTAGGAAGTAGACTGGTAAATGATGTTGCAATATCCGTGGAGAGCTCGAAATTATACAGAGAAGTAATGTCCATATCACAAAGATACGCAGGAGCTTACTACTCGGGCAAGGTTACAGCGGAGGAGCTAGACAAGGAACTACGAGTGCTTGCAGCCTATAATGGAGGTCAGATATGGTTAATTGACCGCGGAGGCAAGGTTGGTGTAGCAAGTAGTATTTACAGCGAAGAGGATACCTTTACAATAGAGGAATTTAACGCCCTAGATTTCGGAAATGAATACTTTAGGACAGGAGATTTTTACGGATATTTTAGTTCACCGCAGCTATCTGTATATATTCCCGTCTCAGTTCATTTTATGGTGCGAGGATATGTGATAATTCACGTGCCGCTGGCAGATATTTATGCAACAAGCAATGAATATTTGAACATGTGCTATATAATATATATAGTTCTCCTGGGACTAGCGGTCATACTTGTATTTATTTACCTGCTAGATACTTACCGTAGAATTGCTATAATAGATGCAGGCATTAAAAAATACATGAATGGGGAGTACACGAAGAGCCTTAAGACTAGCGATGACGAGCTTGGTTTTATAGCTGCATCGTTTAACTACATGGCAAATGAGCTGGATACACTGGAGGATGACCAAAAAAAACTGATAAGTAATGTGTCTCATGATTTTAGGTCTCCTCTTACCTCGATTAGAGGGTATCTTGATGCGATAATGGATGGGACAATCCCACCTGAGCTGCAGGGGAAATATTTGGGTATTATATATTCAGAGACGGAACGTTTGACAAAGCTAACTAGCGGCTTGCTGGAGCTTAATCAATATGGCAGTCATGGTAAAGCAATCTTAAATATCGAGGATTTTGATATTAATGAGATTGTCAGGCAGACTGCAGCGACGTTTGGTGGAATCTGTGAAAAGAGGAATATAGTTCTTGAACTCGTGCTTACTGGCGAAGAGCTTATGGTCAGAGGAGATAAGACAAAGCTTGGTCAGGTAATATATAATCTTACAGATAACGCGATTAAATTTAGTAACAATGATTCAGTAATCAAGCTAGAGACAATTGTAAAGTATGACAAGGTTTTTGTCTCAGTCAAGGATAGTGGAATAGGTATACCAAAAGAATCATTGGGCAAGGTTTTTGAGAGATTCTATAAGAGTGATTTGTCGAGGGGCAAGGATAAAAAGGGCACAGGACTTGGTTTATCCATAGTAAAGGAGATAATCCAGGCACATGGTGAGAATATCAATGTAATAAGTACTGAGGGTGTGGGAACTGAGTTTATTTTCACCCTGGAATCAGCAGAAAATGAGCAAATAGAATAGAGGGGAATCTATGTCTGAGGAAGAACGCAAGTTTATAAAAGAGACAGTAAAAGAAAAACCAATTAATAAAAAAAGAATAGCAGTCAGGTTTATAGTTAGTGCCTTAAGTGGGGCGATTTTTGCCGTAGTTGCTTGTGGCATAATAGCCTTGCTATTGCCAAGATGGACTAACATAAATGAGATAAAGAACCTGGTCGCAGATGTCAAGAATACAGATAATCAAAAAAATGACATTCAAGGTCTGGAAAAGAAGGAAGAATCTACAGATAGCTCATCAGTAGATACGGACTCAGACGCAAATAGTGATTCTTACGAGAATAAGAGCCAAGATGATAAAGTAAATAATGAGAAAGAAAAATTGTCATCAGAGGATATGTATAGTGAGGCGGTTTCTGCTATATACAAGGTTGGAGCTAGGGCAGACAAGTCGGTAGTCAAGGTGACGGGTGTGACGGATGAATTAGATTTATTCAATAGCCCCTATGAGAATGGTAAAGCAGGTTGTGGTCTGATAGTTGGGTCAAGTGATGATGGCTTCTTTGTTCTAGCAGAGTCGAGATTAATCGATGATAGCAATCATATACGCATAGAATTTGGCGATGGAGTTGCCTGTGAGGCAATGGAATATGCATCTGATGAACTAACGGGGCTATCAATTATAATGATTCCTGCTGATAATATAGATAAAGACAATCAGGAAAAGTATAAGGTTGCAGATTTGGCACTTTCATTTTCACCTAGGATTGGACAAGAGCTTATAGCAGTAGGAGCACCTCAGGGCAAGCTACACGGGATAGTCAGAGGTAATGTGACAGCTTCAGGAGAACAGATTAGTACACCGGATACTAATTATGCATATTTTCAAACGGATATCAACAAGACTTCAGAGACAGAGGGATACCTGTGTAATCTAAAGGGAGAGATTGTCGGTTTTATTGTTGAGAATTTGTCAAACGAGATGCCTAAGGAATGTATATGTGCAGTGGCGGTAAGCGAGATTAAGAACACGATAGACAAGCTGATGGCGGGTGAAGACATGTCTTATGTGGGAATACTATTCAATGTTGTAACCGAGAAAATAAGCTCCGATTACTATATACCCAGAGGAATCTACGTAAAAGAAGCAGTACTTGATTCTCCTGCAATGAGGGCAGGATTGATGCCGGGAGATATCATTACTCATATAGAGAATGAAGAGATAAATACAGAAGCAATGTATGAGAATACGGTGAGAAAACTAGTCCCGGAAAAGAAAACAGATTTTACAATTAGAAGACAGTCAGCAGAAGGTTATGTAGAATTACACTATGAGATTACACCTAGTATCAAGAGATAGAAAGAGGAGTAAAAATGCGTTATATAGCAGAACTTAGAGAAGGCGAGAGAGTAAATGACATATATTTGGTAAAGAGTAGAGTATCTGCTCTTTCCAAGGCGGGTAAGCCCTATGACTCTTTAATTTTACAGGATAAGACGGGTACACTAGATGCAAAAATCTGGGACCCAGGTTCAGCGGGAATAGAGGATTGTGACCCGATGGATTATGTCTTTATTTCTGGAGATTTGACCATTTATAATAATGCTCCTCAGCTCAAGGTAAATAGGCTTAGAAAGGCTTCTGAGGGCGAATATATAGTGTCAGATTATATGCCCTCCAGCGATTATGACATAGAGGAGATGTATGCCAAGCTGATGGAGTATGAGACTAAGGTATCGAACTCATACTTAAGGACTCTTTTAGATAGTTATTTTGTTAATGATCAGGATTTTATAAGGGCGTTTAAGAATCATTCAGCGGCAAAATCCATGCACCATGGCTTTATAGGAGGCTTGCTTGAACACACACTTTCTGTCACATCACTCTGTGCAAATTATGCGCAACGATATAAGATACTAAATAGAGATTTACTTCTAACAGCGGCAATGCTTCATGATATAGGAAAGGTTCAGGAGTTATCAGAATTTCCCATGAACGATTACACAGATGAGGGGCAGCTCCTGGGACATATTGCTATGGGTATGGAGATGATAGGAGAGAGAATCAGGGATATTGAGGGATTCCCCAAAAAGCTTTCTAACGAGCTCAAGCATTGTATCTTAGCACATCATGGTGAGCTGGAGTTTGGATCGCCTAAAAAGCCTGCTTTGCCAGAGGCAGTTGCACTCTCATTTGCAGATAATCTTGATGCAAAGATGCAACAGCTCAAGGAAGTATTTGCAACAGTTCCAGACAAGAGCGAGTGGACAGGCTTTAATAAGCAGTTTGATACAAGACTTCGCTGCGCTACAGATTATGATGTATAGATAGAATGACACACGAGAAAGCTGTGTGGCAAAGGGTGTTCAGTAATTATGAATAAAAATGATATTATTGAGTTAGTAATAGATGACATGTCGGTTGAGGGGGCTGGAATAGGTCACCTCGACGGCATGGCTTTTTTTGTTAAGGACGCAGTAACAGGAGATAAGGTTAGGTGTGTCGTTACTAAGGTTAAAAAGACATATGGCTACGCAGCGATTAGAGAGATAATGGAGCCTTCAAAGGATAGAGTAGAGCCTAGATGTGCGGTTAGTAAGCGTTGTGGAGGCTGCACACTGCAGGCTATGAGCTATGAGGCAGAGCTACGCTTTAAGCAGAATATAGTACGTAATAACTTAAAGAAAATTGGTGGAATAACAGACGTGGAGATACAGCCAGTTATAGGTATGAATAATCCATGGAATTATCGCAATAAGGCACAGTTTCCTGTCGGCATAGACAAGGAAGGGAAAAATATCTACGGTTTTTTTGCAGCCAGAACTCATGACATAATACCTGCGAGTGACTGTCATCTAGGGATAGCCGAAAACCGTGAGATTATGGAGCTAATCATCGGATGGATGAATTCACATGGAGTTAGTGCATATGATGAGGCAGATGGAACTGGACTAATTAGACACGTGCTGATTAGAAAGGGCTTCGCCACAGGGCAAATTATGGTATGTCTGATTTGCAATCTTGACGAGGAGAATACTAGAGAGGAATTTGAGGCTTTATCGGTGAAGGATAGGCTATCTGGTCTTGAGAAAAAAATTGCAGGGATAAGTGAATTGGTTAAGACCATAGGAAAGGTCACTGGTATGACGTCTATCAGCATTTCGCCTAACTCTATAAGAGAGAATACCATCATGGGTGAGTATACGCTCACTATATGGGGCAAAGATGTAATTGTTGACAGAATCGGCGACATAAGCTACGAGATATCACCGCTTGCATTTTATCAGGTAAACCCTGTTCAGACCAAGGTGCTCTACGAGACTGCTTTAGAGTATGCTGGGTTAACTGGTGATGAGGTAGTTTGGGATTTATATTGCGGAATTGGTACTATTTCTCTTTTCTTAGCACAGAAAGCGAAGAAGGTCTATGGCGTGGAGATAATTCCTGACGCTATTACTAATGCTCGTCGAAATGCAGAGATTAATAACATCACAAACGCGGAGTTTTTTGTTGGGGCAGCAGAAGATATCGTGGATACTCTTCCTAGCTCAGATGTGATTGTAGTCGACCCTCCTAGAAAGGGCTTAGATGAGCGTTGTATTGACACTATAGTTCGTGTGTCACCTAAGCGTATAGTCTATGTGAGCTGCGACTCTGCAACTTTAGCCCGCGATTTGCGCCAGTTTGTGGATGCAGGATACACAATTGAAAAGGTACAGCCCGTAGATCAATTTTCGAAAACTTGCCATGTGGAGACGGTGTGCCTCTTGAGCAACCGAAAAGCAGACTCTCACATAAAGCTTTCTCTTGATATGGATGAATATTACGACATAATTGAAAAAGAGCAGGCTGAAAATAAATAACTTCATAATATACCGAACTTAAGTGATAGCTGTTGATGCGAAAAGCATTAGCAGCTATTTTTTTCGCAAAAGGGAGGTGGTGCCATTGGGCTGGATGTAGATGTGACAATGTAACAGACAATCAATGACAAATTATGAAAAGGAGATTTTGATTATGGCAAAGAAAAGAAGTATTAAGGTTATCAGCCAGAGCGGCTACAAGTACAGAGAGACACCTACAATTATGTTAAAGGGTCAGTGGTTAAAGGAATTAGGATTTGATATTGGAGATTATGTCTCCATCAGTTGCGAAAACGGAAAGCTGGTTATTACACCAGATGCCGAGAGAGCTGCATTGGCTAAGGCAGAAGCTGATTTTATGGAAAGAGAAATGGCTTCACTTAAGAAGAAGTTTGAAACTGAGAAGTCCAGATTACATGCACAGTTTGTGGCAGAAAGTAGTGCTGGATATGCATCTGCTAGAACAGATGAGTAAGGAGGTTTATATTGTTTAAGGCTGAGGATATAAATTCAATTGATAGAAAATATTTCACAATAATTGTGGCGAATGAATATGACATCACTCTTATTTCTAATAATACTCATCATGTCTGGTATATACATAATGTTGAACTTCCTGATGGAGAATTATGTATTGTCTTTCATAAACACAAGGCTTCTCATCCGTACCACAATCACTCAAGATGTGGTTCGTTAAGAAAAGCTATTCGAGATATAAAATCGCATGATGCTTTTCAATTAAATGGGCGTAAACCTGTAACAAGACATTAAAATGGAGCGGCAGCACCAATAAAGGTGTTGTCGCTCCTGTCTTTTTGTGAAAGAAGATATTACTTGCGATTGAGCTTGTGATGTCTAAGTCTGAGATAATCACAAACGGCATCATGAGCGTTATTGATTTCCTGTCTGCCTCTACTTGGCTTTAATCCAATTGTGATGCAGATTTCATCGACAGACATCCCCTGATGCTTAAGTCTGATAATCTGACCGTAGCGAGGATTAAGCTTATCGAAGTAAGCAAGCATCTGAACCATAAGCTCTTCTTCTGTAGGCGTAGGATCCAGTCTTTCAATAACCTGGTCTTCTACAGAAGGTGTGCTGGTATCTTCGATATCAAAGCCATCACCCTCATATTCATAATCGAGTGAAATGATTTCTACACGGTGAGTATTACGGCGTTCAAGCAGTCCCTTGTTTGGACATCCCTTGCATTTACGAGTGTAAGGGCAAAGCTTGTCTGTACCATCAGCATTCTTTCCGATGATGCAGCGGCCTTCACGTCTTGCTTCGAGCTCTTTGTTAATCTTATCCCAGAACTCCTGCATATATGACGCAAAGTATCCTTCACTAATTGCCATAAAACCTACTGTGAATTTGAATTCTCCGAGATGAAATGTAGTGAAATTATCATCGATGTATTCACCCGGTCTAAAATTCATGTCATCCTTCTTGAATGGAACCAGCACCTTTCCTTCTTCTACTGGCTTACCATCAAAACTCTTCTTATCACTGTACTTCTGTGTGTTGCTGTAATCAGCTGTTCTTCCCATTTTATTTTCCTCCTTGGGTTTACTCCTGGAGGAAAGCCTGGGTAGACAGCCCTATTTTTGGCAGTATTTGACCAGCCCATAACATTTCCTCCTGTTATCGGTTTCTGGTCAGCTGCTGAAGGTCTGACTCAATATTTAGTTGCTCTCCAGACAATCTGTTTCAGCGTGTCTTGCGTCCAAGACCAGAGTTGCTTTCAAGCGATTTTATAAAAACGAAAACTTTAACAAAGTCTCCAAGTCGTTTGCGTTCGTAAACATTTGAATGACAAGCGCACATATTTGTGATATAATTGATATGCTATATTTTGCTTGCCCTTTTCTCACAGCCCCAAATGATTTGGGATTTGTTTTTGCAAATTCGTTTTTATGTTCATAGGATAGCAAACTCAAAATGGGGGAAACGGACTGCAACGGACTAGAGCAGACCAAAACAGACAAAGTATGAAAAAGGTGGGATAGGAAACAAATGACATTAAGCGATTTTTTGAAAATACTACATTCGTATGTAGGCACAGAGACAGATAATCAGGATTATATTGTTTTCTTACTGCCGTTTATTATGAGAGAGCCAAGAAACGATGAAGAAAGAGAATTAGACGAGCAGGATAAATATTATCCTTACAGCGGAAGCGATTCAGAGAAGGACATGCTTCAAAAAATATATAGCGGAAGCAAGGATCTACCTCAGAAAAAGGCTAGAAATATAAAGAGTCGAATTAACACATCTGGATTGAAGGGGCTTTTTAGTTCGATTGGAACATCTGCCAGGAATAGGATGATTGCTGAATTAAACCCCTTTGGAGTGAACTGTACAGCTGGAGATTTGCCGGATGTGTGTTGTGAGCTTATAAGTATGCTTGTTGATGCGGCTGTGCTAAAAGAAAAAGAGATAGATGCGTCTCTCGCTTGCGTAAAGGAAGCTGCATTGGTTGCAGTGTATGACGATACGGACTTAAAAGATAAACATGGAGTACATCTTCTTGCGGAAGTAAGCAATAGATGCCCCTATGATGGCTGCTTTAAGCCTTTGTATATTGAAAGCCCTGCAAGAAGTGCATTTTTATATAATGTGGTACAGATTAATCCTAAGCAAAAAAGAGATAACAGAGACAATCTAATAGCGTTATGTACAGATTGTTCAAATAGATATAGGTTTGACCTGACAAGGGAAAAGGTTGAGAGGTTAGAGGATATTAAACTTCAGTTGTCAAGTATGTATGAAGCGAGGGAAGGTTTTTCCAGAGAACAGATAGTTGAAGGTGTCGAAAAGGTTATCCGCAAATTGCCAGATATTCCTTTGGATAGGGTGGAAGAACTTAATTACAGGCCGACAGAAGTTATCAAGAAGATGGATAAGACAGACCCTAGCCTCTATATAAAAATAAAAGGGCTGGTTTCCGGATACTACCCTGATGTAAAAGATTTGTTTCAGGAATTAGAGATGGAAGGGGAATTGGATTTTGAAAAGTTTTGTTTTCAAATCAAGTCCAAATACAAGGATTTAGCAGGAGCTGGTATTTCCCAAGCCAAAACATTTAAGTTACTTGTGGATTGGCTTGCCTCAGAAACTAATGAGGATGAAACATGGTGCGAAGTGGTAGTTTCTTACTTTGTGCAGAAATGTGAGGTGTTCGATGTTATTTCCGAATAAACTATTTACATATAGCGAAAGTGTTATTTCCAAGTTTCCAATAGTTCTTGATAAATTGAAAAACAGATCAATAGGAGTTGCTGATTTATATATGGAAATCAGTGATGAGGTGTCTGGAATAAATGAGTTTATGGATGTTCTGGATTGCCTGTATGCATTGAATGCCATTTATTATGATAAGGACAGAGAGGTGATTGTCTATGCCATTGCTAACTGAAATAAGCTGTGATGCTTTTAGAACTTATAATAATCAACCAAGACCGACGATAGAGTTTCATCAGGGGTTGAATACTGTTTTAGGCGGAGCTGCTGCTAATAATTCCATTGGAAAATCCACATTTCTTCTTATTATTGATTATTGCTTTGGCGGAGAGACATATCAGAAATCAAATGTAAAGAACTTTGTTGGGGATCATACTGTATATTTTGCTTTTCAATTTGATGATAGAAAAGAGTATTTTAGCAGAACAGTATCGGATACTAAACATGTAAATAGATGTGATGAAAACAAGAATGTTATAGAGGTCCTATCTCTTGCAAAGTATAAAGAATTACTTATGCGAGAATATTTTCCAAGAATGGAAAGCGGAACATTCAGAGATATTGTGAGTCGCTTCTTCCGAATTGCAGGGAAAAAGAATGATACCATTGTTAATATTCTTAATAATGGTAGCCCGAAGATGGAGCCTGCTATAGAATCGCTGGAGAGGTTGTTTGGTTTATACTACTATGTCGGGGAGCTGAAGACAAAGCTTAAGGATGCCAATGAAAAATCCAAAGCTATTCGTGCAGCACAAAAGCATGAATTACTACCAAGTGTTATTAAAAACGATAAGCAGCGTGATAAAAATGAAGAAAAAATCAAGGTATTGATTGCTGAGAAGAACAGTTTAACACAGGATACTGATGAGGAATTACTACAGTTAGAGCTTCAACGAAAAGAAAATGCAGCAGAAATAAATGCAAGACTTCAATCGATGAAGCGTCAGTACAGAAAGTTATCAAGCCAGTATAGGATTGTTACAAAAAACCAAGATGAGAGTTTTATCGCTACCGAGAACGATTTGCTTAAGCTTGGTGCATTCTTCCCTGGCGTTAATATCAAAAGAATTGAAGAGGTAGAGGATTTCCACAGGGAATTACACGGAATATTAACGGAAGAACTTAATGAAGAAGCAGCGAGCTTGCAAGTTTTAATTAAAGCGGCAGGTGAAGAGATTAGAAAGTTGGAAGCTGAGCTTGCTGAGATGGGAATTTCGCTTCAGGTACCAAAAAGCTTTTTAGATCGCTATTCAGAGATAGAGACTCAGATAGCAACATTAAGAGCACAAAACAGAGCGTATGAGCAGAAACAGCAATTTAGAGATGATTCGGAAGCAGCGGGTAAGGATTTAGAAGCATCAGAAAGCCAGATTTTAGAGGATATAGAAAATAGAATTAATTCTCAGCTTACAAGATTTAACGACAGAATTTATTCAGAGAGAAGAGAAGCTCCATCAATCAAATTTAAGAATGGAAAGTCCTATTCATTCTTTACACCGAGGGATGATGGTACAGGTACTGCATATAAGAGCTTGATTATCTTAGATATGGCGATTATGGAGCTAACGGACTTGCCAGCAGTGATACATGACTCATCGATTTTTAAGAATGTGGGTGATGAGCCGATTGACGGAATTATGGAATTGTATATGGAGAGCAATAAGCAGGTTTTCATAGCATTTGATAAGGCTCATGCGTACTCTGAAGAGACAGGAAGGATATTAGAAGAAACAGCAGTTTTGAGGCTTGATGAAGGCGGGAACGAACTGTTTGGATGGTGTTGGGCAAAGAAGAAAGCAGAAAAATAAAGAATAGAGTAGTAGCAGTGGAGGAAAGCAATGCGTTTCAGCTACAACAAATTATGGAAGTTATTAATAGATAAGAATATGAATAAACAGCGACTTAGAGAGCAGGCGGAAATAAGCTCTGCGTCAATAGCAAAACTGGGTAGAGGTGACAATGTGACCACGGAAGTTCTATTGAAAATATGTGAAACATTAAACTGCCAGCCTGGGGATATTATGGAGATGGTTCCAGAAGACAAACCAAGTGATGAGGAAAAAGAAGGAGGCCAGTAATGAGACCATTAGATGACCTTGATGAGCAATTAAAAAATGAGGAAAATACAAAGTTAATTTACATCACGCCTGCAATAACAAGTAAATGGAATTCTGAGGGTGACCGTATTGTTATGGAATATGGCAAGGAAGGCAGTGGACACTATTTCACAGATGGTCAAATACTTGTGGATGGTGATGGCAATACGACAAGAGGCAAAAGAAAAAAAGTAGACTATCTACTTCTTTTTAAATATAACATTCCGTTGGCTTTGGTAGAGGCAAAAGGCTATGACCATGATGTGAATGATGGAGTAGGACAGGCATTGGAATATGCTGCTATGTTAGATGTTCCTTTCGCATATGCTTCAAATGGTCAAGTGTTCCATGAGGAAGATATTAAGGCTGGAACAAATCGTGAATTTGCCATGGATGAGTTCCCATCTTCTGATGAGCTCTGGGAAAGATATCGTAAGCAAGAGGATATTACCGATGACCAGATGGAACTAATTATTAGCCCGTATTACATATCGAGTGACGGCAAAAAGCCAAGATATTATCAGCGTAATGCAATTAATAGCTGCATAAAGGCTATAGCTCAGGGACAAAAGAGAATGCTTATTGTCATGGCAACAGGAACCGGAAAAACATTTGTTGCTATGCAGATTATTTACCGTCTATATACAAAGGGGCTAAAGAAAAGAATTCTGTTTTTAGTAGATAGAACTGCTCTTGCGGAACAGACCTTTGATGCGTTTACGCCTTTTAAGAAGTCTATGGTAAGAATTGGTGATAAATATACGCTTAAGACTCCAGAGGAAATAAAGAAGCTAACGGCATATGAGGTGTTTATTTCTTTATATCATCAAATGAAAGCTGGCAAATCCGAAGACGAAGATATTGAGGTTTTCTCTTCAGAAGATGTTGATAAGAATTATTATAAAAATCTTCCAGCAGACTTTTTTGATCTGATAGTAGTCGATGAATGTCACCGTGGATCATTAAGAGAGCAAAGTGGATGGCATGAAATGCTGGAATACTTTGGAAGTGCAACGCAAATAGGATTGACTGCAACGCCGAAAGAGACTGCATTTGGATCAAATATTAGCTATTTTGCAGCAGATAATGACAATAAGCCAATTTATACATATTCTCTACAGCAGGGAATAGCAGATGGATTTTTGGCTCCATACAAAGTTGTCACATATGAGTTTGATGTTGATCGAGATGGTTATAGACCTAAGCCTGGTGAACTGGATATTTTTGGAAAACCTCTTGAAGATAGAGTCTATGAGCAAAGGGAGTTTGACAGAAAACTCATCATTGAAGAAAGGCGTAAGCTGGTAGCAAAAACTATTAGTGATTATCTGAAGGCAAATGATAGATTTACCAAAGTGATTGTATTCTGCGAGACCGAAGAACATGCAGGGGCTATGGTTAATTATCTGAAAAACGAGAACAATGATTTGGTCAGTCAGGACAGCAGATATATTATGCGAATAACCGCAAATGATAAGGTTGGCAAAGCGCAGATTAAAAATTTTGCAGCTCCATCACAACGATACCCGGTCATCGCTGTTACCAGTAAATTGCTTTCCACAGGTATCGACACCCAAACTGTAGGACTTATTGTTCTAGATAAAACGATAGGATCCATGTCTGAATTCAAGCAGACAATAGGACGAGGAACACGAATAAAAGAAAGCTTTACGATTGATGATACAGAATACAGTAAAATGCATTTTGTAATTATGGACTTTAGAAAAAACTATCTTAAATTCGATGATCCGGACTTTGATGGTACAGTTGAGGTTGTCAATGGTGGCACGGAGATACCATGTCCTACAGATAATAAGCCAAAGAAAAAAAGGGAAATATATCGCATAAAAGATGTTGATATTGAAATGGTTGGCCGTACTGTTAAGTATCTCGATGAAAACATGAAGCTTGTGAAAGAAGAAAATATTGAATCCTGTGTGGAAAAGAATATACAGGATCACTATGCAAGCTTTGATTTGTTCAGAGAGGCATGGCTTCAGTCGGAGGATAAAGTCGCTCTGGCATATGAACTATTGATAAACCAAAAGATGATAGATTCATTGCGTGAAGGATGGGGCTTTGTTCCCGATTACTATGATTTGATATGTTTCTATGGATACGGAAAATCTATAACATCTAAACAAGAAAGAATAGATGCGGTAGTAGATTATGTCATTACGTTGCCTGGAGAACAGCAGAAAGTTGTCAATCTGCTGCTAGAGTGTTATAGACATACGGATTTTACGGATCTTAGATTATTACAGATATTTGACTTGCCTATTTTTAAGAATGCAGGTTATACACGAAAAACTGCAGTTAAGCCTTTTGGAAATAAGGATGGCTTTACAAATATCGTAGACGAACTTGAACAAAAAATGTTTTAGGAGGAAATGGCAGTGAATGGAGATGCGCTGGTAAAGAAGACCACCAAGATTATGTTTGGTGATGCCGGAATTAGTGGAACTGCTCAATATATGTCCCAATTAGTTTGGGTGCTTTTTTTGAAGGTGTTTGATTACAAGGAAGAAGAATGGGAACTTGAAGGCGATTATACGCCAGTTATTCCTGCACCATTTAGATTTAGAGATTGGGCAGATCCGAGAAAAAATAGTGGAGAGAAGGATTATTCAAAACGTTTAACTGGAGAAAAATTAGTAGATTATGTCAATAATACGCTTTTTCCATATCTTCAGGGCAAGCAGGTTAAGGTAGATGATCAAACCATTCAGTTTTCATCAGAAGATGCAAAGGCATATATTGTTAGAGAGTTTATGTCGGAATCTCAAAACTATATGAAGGATGGTGTACGTTTGCGTCAATTAGTAGATGAGATAGCGGATATTGATTTTGATGATGTAAGCCAAAAGCACGATTTCAATGAATTCTATGAGCGACTTCTTAAGGAACTTCAAAATGGAGGAAAAGCGACAGGAGAGTTTTATACTCCAAGAGCAATTACAAGATTTATTACGGATCATGTTAATCCTCAGATAGGAGAGAGAGTAGCCGATTTTGCTTGCGGTACGGGTGGATTCCTTGCAGAAGCCGTATCTCATATGCAGAAACAAGCAAAGTCTGTCGGAGATAATGAGACTATTCAACGATCAATCTTTGGTATTGAATGGAAGCAGTTGCCATATATGTTAGCTACAACCAATATGCTATTACACAATATTGACAATCCTCAAATCATTCATGATGATGGGTTAGCATTAAATGTTCTGGATTTATCAGATGATGATATGCACGATTGTATATTAATGAACCCGCCCTTTGGTGGAGAGTTTAACAAAGCTGATTTGGCGAATTTTCCTAACGATCTCGCATCTGCAGAATCAGCAGATTTGTTTGTTGCAAGGATTATTTTTTGCTTAAAAAAGAACGGAAGATGTGGTTTGGTTTTGCCTGATGGATTGCTTTTCAACACGGATGATTCTAAGGTAGCTCTTAAAAAAAGATTGATGACGGAATGTAATTTGCATACAGTAATACGTCTTCCTAAAACAGTATTTGCTCCGTATACGGACATCAATACTAACCTTTTGTTTTTTGATAAAACAGGAAAAACGGAGGGAGTATGGTTTTATAGATTAGATATGCCTGAGGGAAGAAAGCATTTCAATAAGACTAATCCGATTCAAAGAACAGATCTTGCTGATATTGATAAGTGGTGGGACGCTCGAAGAGACATTATGGATGAGCAAAAAGAGGGCTCAACGAGAGAGACTTGGAAAGCAAAATGGTATTCATATCAAGAAATAGCTGATCGTGATTTTGACCTGGACTTATGCGGATTCCCGGAAGAAGAAGAAATAATACTTTCACCGGAAGAAGTCATGAATCAATACTACCAGGAAAGAGAAGAACTTCAAATAAAATTATCACGAGCAACATATGCACTTAAGCAGTATATAGATGGAGAAGCGGTACAGTTGTATGATATTCGAAATGTGATTGAGAGAATAGCTGTACTAGACAGGGTATTCCCTGACGATATAAGGAAAAGTTTATTACAAGCTGCAATGCAGGGTAAATTAACAGCCAAACAAGCTGAAGATTCAGATGTGGAAGCGTATCTACTTCAAAATGGCATACCTACAGTTGAGGGTGATGATTTAGAGGATATTCCAGAAAATTGGCGATGGGTAAAATTAGAAGACATCGTTGCAATTCCGATAAAAAGGGGGAAAACTCCAAAATATTCTACGAAAAGCAGTACTTACGTATTTGCACAAAAGTGTAACCAGAAAGACGGGATTGTTTCGTTGGAAAAGGCACAGTTATTAGATGAATCGTTGTTAAAGAAGTATGAGAAGCATGACTTCCTTGCTGCTGATGACATAGTAATAAACTCTACAGGTAACGGTACTTTAGGTAGAATAGGATATATAGATTCAGCGCTTTTAGAAGGAGGAGTAAAGGTTGTTCCTGACACACACGTTACTGTAATCAGAGTAAAGGATGGAATTCTTCCTGAATACATTTTTGCTTTCTTAAGAAAGAATCAGTCTTATTTTGAATCAAAAGGTGTTGGTTCAACAAAGCAAACGGAATTAAGACCAGAGACAATTAAAGAATTGTTAGTTCCGCTTCCACCAGTAGAAGAACAGAAGCGTATAGTTTGCAAGTTAAATGACACGTTGCCGTTAGTTGAAGTGAGGCAGGGGGTAATTGAGTGAATACACTAGATCAAGAAGAAATTCTTCGCCTGACAGTATTATCAAAAGAAAGACTAACTAAAAAAGCGGAAAAGTTTTCAGAATTAATCAATGTTGATTATGGTCGTATAACAATTCGGCATCAGCGCACAAGGTGGGGAAGTTGCAGCTCGAAGGGAAATCTTAATTTCAACTGTTTGTTGATGCTTACTCCAGAGTATGTACAGGACTATGTGGTTGTGCATGAATTGGCACATCGCAAAGAAATGAACCATTCATCAAAATACTGGAGCATTGTGGAGTCGGTTTTGCCTGATTACAAGGACGCAAAAAAGTGGCTTAAAGAAAATGGAAAAGAGTTAATTCAACGAATGGATACATAGAAAAAGGGCTGACCGTGAGGTCAGTCCTTTTTGTACCAAGGTGTAGCATAACCATCTCCACGAATCAGGATATCCCTCATCCAGTCAGGAGACTTACCCATTATAGAGGTGATGCTCTCAACAGCTACATTTTCCGAGCATTCGATGATAAGTTCATCATGGACATGACCGCATATCTGCTGATTTGAGAGGTTGTGCATTGCATAGCAGAGAAGGTCTCTGGAAACTGCCTGTACGATATTCTCTACAAATTTTGGACCATAGGATTCAATGCGTTCCCATTTCTTGGTAGAGCCTACTCCTTCATAGGTCACGGACTCACCGCCGAATCTGTTTTCTCCAATCTTAGGTTTAACATAACTGAGCATTCTACCAGAAGGCAGCTTGATGAAAAGCATGCCACTTTTATAAATGAACTTGATGCCACGAACCTCTGTGTTGATTCTCTGCTTAATGGTTGTCTTTACTGCATTATCAACATCCCACCAAAAGGCTGTAATCATAGGATTGGAATTACGCCAGGAATCAACCAGTGGTTGCAATTCTTCCTCAGTCAATCCCATCTCTAAAGCTCCCATAGATTTTAGAGCACCTACGGATCCGCCGTAGCCAAGGGCAAGCTCAGCAATCTTACCCTTTTGTCTGAGGTGAGAGTTTACACCATGCTTTTCTACAGGTACGCCAAACATTTGTGAGGCAGAAGCACAATAAATATCTTTACCCTCAGCAAATACTTTGGAACGCCAGGTCTCACCAGCAAGATGTGCCAGTACTCTGGCTTCGATAGCAGAGTAGTCACTTACTATGAACTTATATCCCGGTCTTGCAATGAAGGCTGTACGAATCAGCTGGCTTAAAGTATCTGGGATATCATCATAAAGCATATCCAGAGTATCATAATCACCGGCACGAACCAACTCACGAGCCTCAGCAAGGTCAGACATATGATTTTGAGGAAGGTTCTGTAACTGGATCAAGCGTCCAGCCCATCTGCCTGAGCGGTTGGCTCCATAAAACTGGAACATACCGTGAGCACGTCCATCCTTACATACTGCATTCTGCATTGCCTGGTATTTCTTTACAGAGGATTTGGCAAGCTGGAGCCTGAGCTTAAGTGCCTCAGTGATATCACCATCGGTTTCTTTAATAAGTCCGGCAACATCCTTTTTACCAAGTGATTCTGCCTCAACACCATTATCAGAGAGCCACTGTTTCATCTGAACTACGCTGTTAGGGTTATCCAGATTAGTGATATTCTGCATTGCTATCATAAGAGCTGATTTGGATTTTTCATCGAAGGCAATGGCATTCTCAACCACATCCATATCCAGCATGATTCCTCTATCGTTGATTTCCTGGTCAATATGATACTCATACCATACGGAATCAGGTACCGGGAATTTTGATAATCGCTGTTTGATGGAGAGCTCCACCTCAACATCCCTGCGATTATAGGCTTTGAAGGTTTCCCACTTGTCGGGTGCATGCTTAGGAAGGTTTCTGGTTCTGCCACCGTTTACCTTTGTTGGCTTG
Organism: Lachnospiraceae bacterium; assembly: GCA_045600305.1. Classification (GTDB taxonomy): domain Bacteria; phylum Bacillota; class Clostridia; order Lachnospirales; family Lachnospiraceae; genus JAZRXQ01. The sequence continues at coordinate 1,816 of JAZRXQ010000004.1, read as the reverse complement.
CAAGGGCAGCAGAAGTATTTGATTAAGTCTTTGCCCTCCTTCATTTTCTGATCCTGAAGCTTCAGGACAGCTCCAACACCTTCAAGTGAAAGCGGTAAGCCCATGTAGGCAGACCATATCATAGTACATTTCCAAGAGGATGGATCCAGATAGTTCTGTACCGGATCGCCCTCTGACTTATAAGTTTTGAAATATTCAGGGTGATGCTTCCTGAGCCAGTTTGACAGGCAGACTCTTTCAAAAGAAGCATTGAAAGCCCATTTTGTTACAGTATCATCAGATAGAGCTGCTAAGATTTCTGTCGGAACCTCATCACCTGCAGTAAGGTCATAGACTACTACAGGTCCGTTATCAACAGAAACACCGAAGAGCAGTATCTCAAAATTATCAGACTCAGCGTACTTGTATGCTCCACACTTGGAGATATCAACATCGCTATATGTCTCTAAGTCGATTGACAATTCTTGCATAGATTTTCCCTTTCTGCAGGGCTTACACCTTAAGAATATAAGCCCTGTCTGTAAGTCTTTCCTCAGGAGCAACCTGAGTATCGTTTACTTCTTTTACCATTGCCGACATGTCCTCTAATTTCATAGTGCCGTCAAAAGGAATAATAAGCATTTCACTGATGGAAGATGGAAGTACCATAAGACTGTCCACTTCATGCTCCCTGGCAAAGCGGGAGAGTGCATCTCGATTAAGGATGGCAGCGGCTCCCTTGGTTTTCTGTACAGTGGTGATTACATGAATCGGTGAGCCGGACATCATGGTTTCATCGAAGTCTTCACCAAGCATATCCGCCATTATCCTATCCAGGCTGATGAGTTGGGTGTCTCTGCATATGTGAATCATAGCTTCATTCCAGGCATCCTCAGTATCGACATCAGCAGTGGATAAAAGCTCCGGTGTGACCTTAAGAGAATAGCTGGAATCATCGATTTCACCTCTAAGCATGAGATATTGCTCAATCCCTTCAAACTCAGTTTCCCTTTTTACAAGTGGCTCATTGGATGTGAGCTGTAAGCCAATGGTGATATGTTCCAGAATCCAGTCAGGATCCTTAAGGACATTTACATCAAAGGGAGCGGTGGAGTGTGTTTCATACAATCTCAGTATCTTGTCAGCAGCTTCTTCTACAGTATCTGACTCATTGATAATCGGGTCAGTGTAGATAACCGGTGCAATGGCAGATTCAGATCGGATTACAATACCTTCAAAGGTAATACCGTTCTTAATGCTTTCCTGAGCCTGGGCTTCATAGCCTCTATTCTTTAATTCATTGATAATATCTAATCTTGTCATGGCTTTTCTCCTTAAAATTCAACTTCATCGTCATCCAATGGGTTAATGATTATGTACTTGGAATCCAGTGGATTGATAGTACAGAGTCGGTACATGGAACGACCTTCCTTAGGACAGTGAACCAGCATGTAGTAACCTGTCTGTGGTGCAGGCTTCCAGGCTGACTGCTCATTTTCCAGATGGTCGAAGAACCGCTCTACATCATTATTGCCTTTGGCTCTGTACTCATGAGGAAGTAAGGTGCCTTTGAGGAAGAAGCATACACGTTCAAAGATTCTGTCCTCTGGATCAGCGGGATTATCGCAGACAAGTAAGTCTACGTTCTGAGGTGGCATTTCCTCATTGAAATTTTTCATAATATCAAATAACTTCATGGTTTTAGTCCTTTCAGGGTAAAAAGGTGGGCGGCAGCAGTTGCGCCACCGCCCTGGGTTAATGGGTTACAAGCTACGGATTAGTCGAGAAAATCATCATCGTCATCGTCTGTAGCAAAATCATCCTCAGCTCTGGACTT
>JAZRXQ010000003.1:0-2261 GCA_045600305.1 Lachnospiraceae bacterium | reverse complement strand
GTCTTTTTTTCTTGAATGAGTCTGAATATTTTTGCTTATTCTTTTTCCATGCCTTATCTAACTTTTTTTGTTCTTTTTCAGTCAGTTTGATATCTTCAAAATCTTTTTGAGTCTTTACGCGATGTGTCGCCTTAGACTCCATAAAGTTTTCTTCAAACAAACGCCTCTTAACGACATTATCAAAAGAAAACTTATCCTGTGTCATCCCGTTGGAATAAGTATAATCAGCAGTCTTTGCTTTATCAAGCTGGCGTCTTTGTTCTTCGCTGTAAAAATCCATACTACGCCTCCTTTTTTCTAAGAGGAAGCACATATCTAAAGACGGGTCTCGCTTCATATTCGAGTCCTGTTTTTTCTGCTAGTGCAAATCCTGCGGATTTAACCATTGCGCCAAGCACCATATCATCCCCGAATTTTTTTATAGCATTTTGGGATGATTTATATAAGACAAAGGCAAGTGCCAAAGGGTGTGCAGGTTCAGAATAGATGAATGCAATATTAATCTCATCATCTTCTTTTACTCCTAATAAGAACCCCTTAACTCTTCCTTTTTCAATAAAAATTGTTGAACAATCTACGTCATAGTCCTCGCGAACTGTTGACAAATCTACTGACCAGGGTGTATCGTCCATTGTTTTTTGAAATGCACTTATCTCATCATCTGTACACTCTGCAATAGATTTAGCATATTTATCAATCTTGTCGTCATATTTTTCACCGACACTAGCTATTGTCTTCCATTTTTTTACATCGGAAAGCTTGAGCTTGAGCTCATAGTTATCATACACTGCTATAACATAACCAATTGATCCCAGGAAAGAGCTATCTTCACTATCGCCATAAGGCACATCTATAACTATTCTCGTGATGTCCGGATTACGCGATAGATACTTTACCAGCTTAAGATGTAGTACACTTCCTATTCCTGCACCTCGACACTCTTCCTTGACAAAGAGCTGATATATTATCCCCTGATACTCTTCTACTAAAAACACAAGGATGCCTACTGCTTCCCTATCTCTATAAGCAACTATAGCCTGTAGGTCCTCATCATCTACAGGAATCTTATTGTCAATTATTGATATATTAAGCTCACTTAGTTTCCCAGGTGCAATAATCTCATATTCAAGCATCATATTCCCTCAACATTAATACTATCTACATCCTATTTTACTAAAATAACCCCAATCTGCAACTAAAGTTTTGTTAAAGATTGGGGATTCTTTTATGTATAATTTTTAAGTATCTTCGCAGCTTCTGCCATAAGAGTATAATCGTAGCTACTCAAGCCTTTTTCTAGCTTTTCTTTGCTATCAAACAGGATATCAGATGACACGATTACATCAACGGCCTCTTCTATGATATCCAAGTCATAAGCATCTATACCATTTTCAAGCTTTTCAACAATTGCCTTGAGCTCTTCTTTTGTAATAGGCTTTAGGGCTACGGTAGCGTTATCAGTACCTCTTTCATTTAAGGCGACCACTATAGGCTCATAAACGCCCTTGTAATCTGACAAGAACTTTTCATGATTATTAGCAATAAAGGCCTCATCTTCATTTCCAGCAGCTTTTTCAAATTCAAAAGCAAAATCTCCAAAGGTCTTGGCTCCAATAAGTCTTGATGTACTCTTAACTGTATGAGCGTTGATCTTGTATGATTTCCAGTCTTTTTCTGAAAATGCCTTGACAAGCTCACCAACTCTTGCCTCATAGTCGTCCACATACATACGTAGACTAGAATAGAACTCATCAGGCGTGTTGCTGTATTTTTTTGCTTCCTCTATGTCTAGTCCATCAATATTAGGGAATTCATCGGCTGAATTTTCTTGACCAGATATTTCAGTCTCCTCTATACGAGGCTCCTTGGAAAGTAGCTCCTCTGGCAAATATGTTGTCAGTGCCTTCTCTAGTGTCTCGCCAGATACGGGTTTTGAAATGTAGTCATTAAAGCCTTTTTCCATATACATCTCACGAGCTCCTGATATGGCGTTTGCTGTAAGTGCAATAAAAGTAGTTGCTTCATTGAGAGGATAAGGTCCCTTTTTAAATCTTGAGAGACACTCTATTCCGTCCATTCCCGGCATCATGTGGTCTAGTAGTACCAAATCATAATGCTCCTTCGCCAGTAAATCCAAGGCCTTATCTCCACTCTCTGCCTCAGTTATCTTGACCTTGGTAGGACGAAGCAAGCGAACAATTACATTTCTATTCATGACATTATCATCAACTACCAGAATGTGTGCATCCGGTGCACAGGGG
>JAZRXQ010000002.1:0-2966 GCA_045600305.1 Lachnospiraceae bacterium | reverse complement strand
GCTTGGCCTCCGACTTCGAGTCTTGCTAGAACCTTATGAGTTACATTAGGTTCCACATCTCTTGCATCCATTTTTTGTCTATAATATTCGTAGAAAACCTTGGGCTTACTAACTAGGCAATCATGGCTAAGCAGGTATTCTGGCTCAAACATATCGAACTGCACATCATGCTGATTATATAGGCCGTCTTTACTTCGAAAATCAGGCACTCCCGACTCAGTAGACACTCCCGCGCCGCCAAAGAATACTATATTGTTGCTCTCTTTTACAAACTCTATGAACTTCTTAATCTTATCTTCCATATTTTATTCCTGTCTCCTTTTTTCTCATAATCTATACTTTTCGCTTTATATATTGTCCAACTACATTTATAATAACACTTAACTTATGCTATTATATAATATCTTATCATATATGCTTGATAAGACAACCATAGTTTGTAATATTAAACTACAGCTATAAAAGGATGATTCATATGAAAAATACAGTTAAAACACCTCGTTTTCGCTATCACACAATCGACGAAATCAGAGGTCTTACCCTTATTAGTATGATACTATACCACGCCTGCTGGGATGCTGTGTACCTATTAGGGTACAACTGGGACTGGTATCACAGTGATGGTGCTTATTTTTGGCAGCAATCCATCTGCTGGACCTTTATTTTACTGTCAGGTTTTAGCTTTTCCCTCGGAAAAAAGAAGCTAGTTAGAGGTCTAATGGTCTTTGGTGGAGGAGCACTTATAACTGGTGCAACCCTGCTATTTTCCTATGATACCAGAGTAGTATTTGGTGTACTCACCATGATAGGCTCCTGTATGCTCATAATGGTGCCCCTTGAAAAGCTTCTGGTAAAGGTCAATTCCTACATAGGACTAGCTGTATCCATTATTCTTTTTATTGTGACAAGAGGCGTAAACGGTCACTACTTAGGCTTTGAGAGCATGATAATAACCCCTCTCCCCAGCGAGCTATACGCCAATATTTTCACTACATATCTAGGCTTTCCTAATCCCGGGTTTTACTCCACAGATTACTTTAGTCTGATACCTTGGATATTCTTATTTATCACTGGTTTTTTCATTTTTAGAATGTGTCAGGGCAAAAAAATAATGACAGCCTTAAGTCCCGCACGCGTTAAACCGCTTGGATTCTTAGGCCGCCATTCATTAATAATCTATTTAGCTCATCAGCTCGTATTATATGCAATCGTACTGCTGATTCAGCTTATACGTGGTTAGTTATCTAGCCACGTTTTTTTATCTGTAATTCAGGCATAAATGCTGATACCTTGGTGTTGGCAGGTACCGACTGAGTAACAAATGTGTTACCAGCTATAACTGAATTAGCACCAATCACTGTATCTCCACCGAGTACTGTGGTGTTAGCATAGATGACTACATTATCCTCAATAGTAGGATGACGTTTTACTCCAGAGAGCTCCTGTCCCTTCATAGTAGATAATGCTCCCAATGTAACACCCTGATATATCTTGACATGATCACCAATCTCAGTTGTCTCTCCAATTACGATTCCTGTACCATGATCAATAAAGAAATACTCTCCAATTTTTGCACCCGGATTGATATCTATACCGGTCTTACTATGAGCATGCTCTGACATAATTCTAGGGATATAAGGCACCTTAAGCTCATATAAAATATGTGCAATTCTATACACATAAATCGCATATATTCCAGGATATGAAAAGATGATATCTGCCATATTTCCTGCCGCAGGGTCTCCTGCCAACTGAGCCTCTACATCCTTAAAAATAAGGTTTTGAATCCTGGGCAAATCCCCTATAAACTGAAGCGTTATATCTTCTGAAATCTGATTTACATCCTCTGTTTCCTGCTTTTTATCATATATCAAAGCCACTTTAATCTGCTTAAACAATCTCTCATATACACTGGCAAGTGTGTTTCCCGCAAAGTTTCCTAAATTTACAATCGATGTATTCTCTGTACCGAAAAATCCAGGAAAAATTATTCTCCTTATCTCATTGATTATCTCGACAATCTCTGATCTGCGGGGCATCTTGTCGCCTTTTTCAACCTCAAAAATCCCCTGTGACTTGTAATTGTTTTCAAGCTCATTTGCTGCTTTTTCAATACTTGCCTTAATATCCATTATTCCTCCAAGTGTCCCTTTACAGAACTTATTTAACGTATTATATACCCATATCATTACATTATCACTGATTATTTGTACTCTGTCTTTACATTGCCAATATCAGTCACTATTTTATAACCACATGCCTCTACTCGCCTTTCAAGACATCCTCTGCACTCTGCAGCTTCCTCGCCAGTACATATCTTGTTGTCATACAGGCTGTATTTTTCTCTAAATGCCCTGGGCGAAAGATTAGGCATCACCACATTGGCGCCGGCCTTTAAGCCCAGTTCTCTGCCGTTTGGTGCTATGGTTCCAAGTGCTGTCGTCGCTGGCAAAAGCACATAGGGAAACATAAGTCTGAGTATCGAAAGAAGCCTAAGTGTCAACGTCAATGTACCATTAGAGTAGCTGGCAAATGGCGTATCCACGTGACTTATAAATGGTCCAATACCTATCATATCAGGCTGCAATTCCCTTAGAAACTGTAAGTCACTGTAGAGATTATCAACTGTCTGATAAGGAGAACCAACCATAAAGCCTGCACCCACCTGGTAGCCTATTTCCTTGAGTTCATATAGACATCTCTTTCTATTAGCAAGAGACATCGACTCTGGATGTAAACGCCCATAATGCGCCTCATCAGCTGTCTCGTGTCTGAGCAGATATCTATCTGCACCAGCATCATAAAAAGCCTGATAGCTGGCCCTTGTACGCTCTCCAATGGAAAGAGTCACGGCGCAGTCAGGATGCTTTTCCTTGATACTAGATACAATATCACAAATTATTGCATCGTCATAGTAATTATCTTCGCCTCCCTGCAATACAAAGGTGCGATATCCCAGCTTATAA
>JAZRXQ010000001.1:0-4261 GCA_045600305.1 Lachnospiraceae bacterium | reverse complement strand
CCCATTAAAAGAAGCACATGCACTTCCTTTTTTTGCTTGCATACAGGGGTTTTACTAAAAGTATCTATAATAAAATCAAGCTCTGTCAGCTTTTCGACAGAGCCATTAGTTAGCCTAAGCACTGCTGCCTTTTTTGAAGCATCAAGCGCGCACTCGCCCAGTACATCCTTTATCGCAGCATTTAAAAAATCTTTTTTCTTAAATACGCGAAGTAGTATCTCGTATACTACCTCGCGCTCATTGTTACTCTTTCCCATAATTATCACATGGATTTCACGCATCCACTGGCGTTTATCTCACTATCTGGCACCTAAAGACATGCCTTTTTCTATGCCATTGCCTCTCATAAAGTCTCCGGCACTCATCCTCTTTTTACCCTCGAGCTGTACCTCGGTAATCTCAAGAACTCCGTCCCCAGTTGCTACACCAAAAGAGTTCTTACCAGTCATAACTATTTCTCCAAGTTCTCCTGCTGTATTGTCTGATGATACCTTAGCAGTCCACACCTTAAGCATCTTATCGCCTAAATAGGTATAACAACCAGGCCATGGATAAAAACCTCTAATTCTACAATCGAGAAGATGAGCTGACATAGAAAAATCTAAAAGTCCATCCCCTTTTTTAATCATCCCTACATGCGTAGCTTCTGCTTCATTCTGAGGTGTGTAAGTAGCTATTCCCGCCTCGATATCATCAACTGTCTTAAGTAATAAATCCGCTCCAACTATTGCAAGCTTATCAAAAAGACTCTCGCCTGTCTCCGTCTCCTCAATAGGCACCTTGACTTCGGCTACGATATCTCCTGTATCTACGCCTATATTCATCCTCTGAATAGTCACTCCTGTAAACTCATCTCCGTTTACAATTGACCACTGAATAGGAGCTGCTCCCCTGTACTTAGGGAGAAGCGATGCATGAGAATTGATACCGCAAATCTTTGGCATATCTAAAATCTCCTGAGATAATATCTGTCCAAAAGCAGCTACAACAAAAAGATCTGCCTCATATTTTTTCAAATACTCCACACATTCAGGTCTCTTAATACGTTCAGGCTGATATACCTCAAGACCATGCTCCAACGCCAGTGTCTTAACAGGAGGCGGAGTCATAACCTGCTTTCTCCCCACAGGCTTATCAGGCTGTGTCACCACGAGAACAATCTCATGCTTTGATTCTATTAACTTCCTAAGAGCCACCTCAGCATAATCAGGTGTACCCATAAAAACAATTCGCATAACTTCACCTATTGGGGATTGTGTACCTCTATTTTTCTATATTATTTCTTCCTGCGCATTTGGCAGGATGAAAACATCAAATCTTGGTAATACTACCACAAGCACGCGTTTTTTTCAACTAAGAACTCATCTTATCACATCCGGTATATCTAATGCTATATACACGCTCAGCGATTAATGAGTCCTTATACATGGCATATCTAGTGATTTCTACTATCGTATCATTCATATCGCTCAATATGTTTCCCTTCACTAGAGCCATTATAAACGTATTATTAATAATTGTGGTCGCTTGAAAAGCGACATTTAAAACTTAAATAGGACAGCCCGAAGACTGTCCTTATATAGTTTCTTCCTATATCACAAACTTTGTTTTTGTACTTACTTTATTGTTTTTTGCAATCCTCTTTCTATTATTCGCTTCACCAGCAAGACGGGAGCACTCGGCAGAAATCTCATCATATGTCATCTGCTCATATTTCTTTGGAAATTCAACTGCTCCGTCTTTTTCCATATAGAATATGTTCACATTACTCATTCGTGTTCACTTCCATTAACAATCCTAGTAAGCTACTTTTACACTTTAACCTATTGCATTCTCATAATCCTGACGCTCGTGATACATTCCTTCAACTATAACTCTGTTTCCGTTAATTCTATATACTAAAACATATTTATGTTTTTCAAAATGAATCTTATGAAATCCCAACTCCCTTAGTCTCTCATCTTGACAGAATCCATAGATTCCAGCTTTTTGCTCAAGCTCATCAATAGCATTGTCAAAATCAGAAATCACACCGTTAACAGCTTGTGGATTATGTTTTTCGTTAGCAAGGTAGTCTAATATATTTTCAAATTGTCTTTCTGCCAACTCTGATACTTCTACACTATACTGCATATTTTTCCTTCATTTTTTCTGACACTCTACGGGCAAGCTTTGTATTACCCTCATCACTACTTTTCATTGACATAGTCAACTCATCAACTATATCATCTGCACTTTTAGATGCAAATCGATCTGACTTTGCAGCAAGTCTATCAATTAACATAATCACAATATTATAATCATCTACCGATAAACTCTCTATTTTTGATGTTAATTCCGCTGTACTCATAGGTCACCTCATTATCTCAATCATATTAGATTATCTCCTTAGTATATTCTATGATGATATTAATTCATTTGCAAGAAAAACATTAACTAAAAAGGTGAATCAGCAGACGAAAGACTCTCTCCTCTAACATTTCTCGTAAATTGTGTCGTTCCAAAAACTTCAAGGTGACAAATAACCACGCTCTTAGAATGTCTCTTAATTCAAATGTATTACTTCCTATGGGAATATCTCCTGCTGACAGAGCAGCTATGTTAGGTCACTCAATAGAGACAAACCTTCAAAAGTCATCATTTTTTTGCAAAAAAACTCAGAACCCTTGATTTCTCAAGCTTTCTGAGTCTTAGTCGTACTGCGGAAGATGGAACTTGAATACTAGAATACACGTGAAAACCGCGTAGAAAGGGCATTCTAGCGCCATCATTTTCTAGGGCAACCCTCAGGGCAACCTAAAATTAGTCATTCATTATCCTCATTCGATTTTTTTAATTTTAATCTTTTGTTGTTGGGACGTGGGGTCATCTATCACTGTATTGTAATTATAATTTAGAAACCTATCTTTCTTCATTCTCTGGTATTCTTTCTCCTCTACTCCTAGAGAAATCATATAAGCGCATATCTGCCCGACTATAGCATTGTTCGTATGTAACAAACTCATTGTATTCGATTTCATCAGTATTATATAACTCATAATAACCATCACTCATTTCCGAAGTCAAATATAATGATGCATAACCGTTTTCTTCATTAATAAGATATACATATAAGATGCATTCCATATACTTAGTATGACTAACTGCATATATAATCCCCGCAAGTGCTGAAATAATTTCATTATGATTCACATATCTTTCTTCTTCCATATTCTTCCCTTTCTAATTTTTTATCTCCCAACAATATATAGCCACAATCTTCTGATCCTTTACATCAAATGTAACGCCTCTATTGAGAACTTTTTTACTCTTGTAAGTTTTGTAAGAATCACTTGTTGTCTGGAACCAAGAGTTATAGAAAGAGATATCTTTTTGAATCTTTTTCATCGAATAGGTTGTTGCTGAATCTTGATCTTCGTCATCTATATCAAAGTCATCATCAGCTTCAGAATCATCATCCCAATTCTCCCATTCATCATCATCCCAGTTTTCCCACTCATCATCACTATTATCTACAGTATATGTGCACTGATATATTTTAACTTTTGGATCTATAGCAAAATAATAATACCCCTTTCCGATTACCTTGCCTATCTCTCCTAATGCTATCTCATCCGTTTCAGCGTATGCTCCATAGTGCATATCATACAGATATGAATTATTCAACTTTGAACGCTCAAACGCTGCTATTGTAGAACCCCAATCAGTTTTTTCTGTCTTATTAAAGCGACATGATAATAATGAGGTATATCGTCCATCCTCTAGTGGAGATGTTACATAAACTTGACAAGATACTCGCTTTGTTCCAGCCTTACAGCTTATATAATTCAAGCCTTCTTTTACACCTTCTATAGTTATTGAATTGCCTTTTTGAGATATCTTCTTAGCAGTGTTATTCTGAATGCTCCATGTAAGGTCATCAGTATTTGTTTTAGCTGTGATTGTCAGCTTTTGACCTATACCTACATTTTCCTTTGTTTTATATAATTCCAAAGAAATAGTAACGTTCTTAACTGTTACTTTACATGTCGCAGTTTTAGATCCCGCTTTACAAGTAACCGTTGCTGTACCTGCTGCTTTGCCAGTTATCTTTGCTTGGTTATTTGCCTGTTTTGTTACATGTTATTCGTAACTTTACCTGCTTCCAACTACCCGAAAATTCTTCAAATTAAAATAAGGTACAGCCTAAATTATTCTGATGCATTATCCGTCAGATTGTTTTAGTCTGTACCTTCTGTTATTATAGCCAAGTTACCTATAA